>JAITQL010000013.1 GCA_031288935.1 Tannerella sp. | reverse complement strand
CAAGGATTCAAGGATTCAAAAATGCAAGGATTCAAAAATTCAAAAACACAAGGTTCCGCAAGGTATTCGTCATTCTTCATTCTTCACTCTTCATTCTTCATTCCTTCCGCCGTCGTTTTCCGGTTTGGTTTTCGCGGTGGTACGCGCGGCAGATCACGTTCAGCGTGCGGTGGAGAAAGACGGCCTGTCTGCTGCTGGCGCTCGCCTTCGGACTGCCCGTCTTCCTGCTGCCGGACAAGATCGACATGACGTCGGACACGGTCTATTCGCACACGGACTCGCTGTTTGTCGAAACGTACAACCGGGCGATGAGCAACACAACGTACAAGGAAAAGGTCAAACCGGCGCTGGAAAAGGCGCTGGGCGGTTCGCTGCGCCTCTTCGTGCAGAAGGTGTACGAGGGCAGCTACTTCCGCAACCGCGAAGAGACCGTCCTGACGGTGACCGCCAACCTGCCGAACGGCAGCACGCTGGAGCAGATGAACCACCTTGTCGGCCGCATGGAGGCCTACCTGAGCGCCTGCAAGGAAATACGGCAGTTCCAGACCGGCATCTACAACGCCCGGCAGGCGCGCATCGACATCTTCTTTACAAAGGAGAGCGAACGCAGCGGCTTCCCCTACACGCTCAAAAGCCGCATCATCACCAAGGCGCTGGAGCTGGGCGGCGGCAGCTGGGGCGTGTGGGGACTGCAGGATCAGGGATTCAACAACGACGTGCGCGAAAATGCCGGCAACTTCCGCATCGAAATGTACGGCTATAACTACGACGAACTCTACGGATGGGCGGAACAGCTGAAGGAAACGCTGCTCGCCTACCGCCGCATCAAGGAGGTGCTGATCAATTCGGAGTTCTCCTGGTGGAAGGACGACTACCAGGAATTTTACTTCCACCTCGACAAGGCGCGCATGGCGCAGGAAAACATCCGGCCGGCCGACCTGTTTGCCACCCTCCACCCCGTCTTCGGCAAAGACCTGCCGGCGGGGTCGATTGTTGTCGACAACGAGATGGAAAAACTCAAACTCACCTCGCGCCAGTCCGGGGAATACGACATCTGGAACATGCAGCACGTCGTCCTGCCCGTCAACCGGATTCCCGCCAAGCTGTCCGGCCTGGCAACGGTCGGGAAGGGACAGATGCCCCAGCAGGTGGCCAAGCGGAACCAGCAATACCGCCTCTGCCTGCAATACGAATACATCGGCGCCTCGAACCAGGGACAGAAGATACAGGAACAGATTCTGGAAGTCTTCAACGCCCGGCTCCCGATGGGATACAGCGCCCGGTCGGACAGCTCCTACTGGATGTGGGGACAGAAGGACAACCGGCAGTACGCGCTGCTGTTCCTGATCATCGTCATCATCTTCTTCACGACCTCCATCCTGTTCAATTCGCTCAAGCAGCCGCTGGCGGTGATCTTCGTGATACCGGTATCATACATCGGCGTCTTCCTGACGTTCTACTGGTTCGGGCTGAACTTCGACCAGGGCGGATTTGCCTCCTTTGTCCTGCTGTGCGGCATCACCGTAAACGCCAGCATCTACGTCCTGAACGAGTACAACCGGCTCCGCGAGCAGAAGCCGCTCATGCCGCCCGTCCGCGCCTATCTGAAAGCGTGGAACGCCAAGATCACGCCGATCTTCCTGACCGTCATCTCCACGATACTGGGTTTTGTCCCCTTCATGCTGGGCGAAGACAGGGAAGCCTTCTGGTTTCCCCTGGCCGCCGGAACGATTGGCGGACTGGTAATGTCGGTTGCCGGCATCTTCCTCTACCTGCCGGTATTCGTGCTGAAGCGGGAACGGCGGCCAAAGAGGGTACGCCGGGGCAGTCGGAAGGGATAAACGGTCAGCATATCATCCTCCAGAGAGACGATTTTCCAGTTATACTCAACCGTAATCCCCTCATCCCAGTTGATGTGGATCACGGAATCGCTTATCGCCGTCCATGTGCCCTTATAATCGCTATAAACAACGGACGGCGTGCCCCAGCCGTCAGCCTCTCTTTTGACACAATTGCCGTTTTTCATAAACAAAAATCCGGAGTCATCCTTTGGCAACGACTTGGCGCGTTTAAATCTTACGTAGGCGTCGAATACATCGACGGGGGCGCGGGAAACCCAGTGGCCGGCGAGTTGATCCAAAACACTGTCGCCTGTTTCCGGCTCATTCGCGTTATCACATGCGAGCAGCAACAGACTCGCCATCCAGAAAAGCATTGTTCCGATTCTAACAGTTTTCATATTCTTCTTTTGTTTTCAGAGATTGTTTTATACTGATTCTTATTTCATTCCATTTGCTATCCAAAGGTCGGCTTTTGGTATGACATATGCAAGCTGCAGGCCGGACGGGGTGAAAATTGCACGAAAATCGCTGAACCGGTCGCACAACTCGTCAAAAGCATGGTCACGATCCTGCATCGACTGCTGGGCGCCGGCCGTCTCTTCGAGTTGTTGGCTGTGGAGCTGCGCCACCTCTTCCTTCTGCAACCGTTCGGCCGTGTGGCCGTGCACCATCGTTGCAAAAAGAATATGTGAGATGGAAATGTGTGATGATCGGGTAGGGGAGGGGGGAAGGGAAGCGTCGGCGCACATTGTCGGCGTAGACCCGGCCGGAAACGTTAAGCTGTCCCCGGCCGGATGTGCCGTCAGCGGTCGATGGCTTTGCGGATGGCTTCGATGTGCGCCGGCGTGGTGCCGCAACAGCCGCCGATGATGTTTGCGCCGGCCGAGACCAGGTGGGGTGCCAGTGAGGCCATTCTTTCCGGCGTTTCGGGAAATATATCTTCTCCGTCGACGTGTACCGGAAGACCGGCGTTGGCGTGGATCAGGAGAAAGGAGGCGGGGAAGGCGGCGCGCATCTCGGCGGCAATCTCTACCATGCGTTCCATGCCGTTGCCGCAGTTTGCTCCAACAATGTCCGCCCCGGCTTCCAGCGCCTGGCGGACGGCTTCGACAGGCGTAAGCCCCATCATCGAACGGTATTCTCCCTGCTGCGTCTTTTCGAAGGTGAAGGTGGCGATGATTTCCAGTTGCGTATGTTCCCTGGCTGCGCGGATGGCGACCACGGCTTCGGCCGCATCGCTCATCGTCTCGATGCAGACGGCGTCGGCGCCACCGCGTTCCAGCGCGACGGCCTGTTCACGGAAACATTCGTAAAGTTCTGCCTCGCTGACGTCGCCCATCAGGAGCAGCTTTCCCGTTGGCCCGATGGAAGCGATGACGTAATGATCCTCGCC
>JAITQL010000136.1 GCA_031288935.1 Tannerella sp. | reverse complement strand
CTACGGGATTCGGGCAGGCGGGTCACATCCAATTCTCTACCGACATCCTGTGCCCAACGGGACAGGTGAATTAAGAATGACGGGGCGCGGCATTTCATTCTCCATTCTCCATTCTTCCTGGAGGGCATTGCCCTTCAATGGACGGCATTGGGTTTTATACGCGGCCGCCTGAAAGCTTTGAATTTTCGAACTCTTGAACTTTCTTCTTATCTTTGCGCGACTTATGAAGCTAAATGAAACAAGTATGTCACGAAGATATAAAATCCTTGTCACGGCCAATCACTGTGCTCCGAACCAAGGCTCGGAGCACGGCATCGGGTGGCATTTCCTGACCGGCCTTTCCGCGTATCACGACGTGGTGCTGATATGCAACCGGCATGATTACATCCGGGGCGTTGTCGACTTTGTCGAGTCCGAAGAGGGGCGGAAGCGGAATATCAGGCTCTTCCTCGTAGAGCAGCGGGTGAAGTATACCCGAAACATGCGTCTGTTCCCCTTCCTTTATTACATGGACTACCGGCGGTGGCAGAAAAGGGTGTACCGGCTGGTGCGGGAGCTGTGCCGGACGGAACGCTTCGACGTGATCCACCACGTGACCAACATCACGTTTCGCGAACCGGGCTATCTCTGGCAACTGGACACGCCCTTTGTATGGGGGCCGGTCAGCATACTGGGCGACGAGCCTGTGCGCTTCCTGTCGGTCTACGGTTTCAGGGAAAAGATCAAGACCGTTGCCCGCCGGCTGTCGTGCGTGTATCAGCTGCATTTTTCGCGGCGTATTCACCGGGCAGCCCGCCGCGCGGCGGCATGTATCGGGGTAAGCGAACACGTGGCGGAGGTGATGCGCCGGAAGCTGGGGGCGCGGCGCGTCTTCGTTCTTCCGGATACGGGGGCGCTGCTCCGGCCTCTTGCGCCGCCGCCGCCCCGCGGTGAACGGGAACCGATCCGGCTGCTCTGGACGGCGGGGTTCGATGCGCGCAAGGGCGCCGTCTTCCTGATCGAAGCCCTGCGTGTCCTGCAGCAGGCCAACGACGTGCCGTACCGGTTGACGATTGCCGGCGACGGCCTCATGCGCGGGAAGATCGTCGCGCTTTGCGAAACATACGGGCTGGCGTACGACTACGCGGGAAAGGTGCCGTACGAAGCGCTGCCGGAACTGTACGCCGCCTCGCACCTTTTCTTCCTCCCCAGCCTGATGGATGCCACGACTTCGGTCGTGTTCGAATCGCTGGCCAACTATTGTCCGGTGATCGCACTGAATCACCTGTCGTTCGGCGAAATCGTCGACGACACGTGCGGCCGGAAGGTTGCCCTTACTTCCCGCACACAGATCGCCCGCGACATCGCCACGCACATCCGCTATCTTTACCATCATGAAGATGAGCGTTACCGGCTCGGCCTCGGCGCCCGCCGGCGGGCAGAAGCCTACTCCTGGGAAAAGAAAATCGAACGGGTGAACGCAATATATGACGCGATTACGAGTTAAGGTTATATTCAAGATTCAAAATTCAAGATTCAAAGATTCCAATCATACTGTAAGGCGATGCAGACAATTATAGACAGATACTTCTTTATTTTATTCATCTTTACCCTGATATTCGGTCTTCTGCTGTATCAGATCATCGGATTCCTGTACATGGACGAGTGTTGCGCGCTGGCGCTGACGGGGCTGTTTGCATACGTCCTTCTGCAAACGCCGGACTGGCGTTTCAACAAGGCGTTTCTGCTTACGCTCGGCGTTTTTCTTTTCTACACGGTATACTCCTTCTGGATCGGCAGCAATTCGGGACGGGGCATCTTCAACGACCTGGTGATACAGATGAAGCCCTACCTGGCCTTCTTCTGCGTCTACCAGCTGAAGCCGGCGCTGAACGATTCGCGCAGGAAACTGCTGCGCGACGTGATCCTGCTCTTCTGGACCGTCCTCCTGCTGCCGGTCGGCGTCTACGCGCTGGCGAACGAGAAGATACTGAAGGTCGTCTTCTTCCAGCCGGCGTTCTATGCGATCAACGTCACCCTGCTTGCCATCTGCTATCTGTATTGCTGCGACTTCTCGCGACGCACGAAAATCATCTACCTGCTGCTGCTTTCCATCGGCATCGTCAGCGGACGCTCCAAGTTCTACGGCTTTTTCACGCTGTCCGTCTTCATGATGTTCTTTTTCTCCAACATCGCCCAGTTTAAGCTGAACGCCCGGAACGTGCTGCTGTCGATCGGCATGCTGGCATCCATCATCGTGGTGGCATGGAGAAAAATCGCCTTCTACTTCTACCTGGGCATCACCAACAGCGGCGACTTCGACAAGGACATGATTGCCCGGCTTGTCCTGTACTACTACATGCCGGACATCCTGCTCGACTATTTCCCCTTCGGCAGCGGACTGGCCAGCTATGCCACTTCGTCCTCCGGGGAATGGTATTCTCACGTATACGAAAAATACGGCATCGACAACGTGTGGGGCATCAGTAAGAGCTATCACAGCTTCATTTCCGACACCTACTATCCTTCGCTGGCTCAATTCGGCGTCGTCGGCATTGCCCTCTTCCTCCTGTTCTGGGTATACCTTCTCCGGAAAACGTTCCTTCTCTACCGGATCACCGGAGACATCAAGTCGCTGATCAGCGTCATACTGATTGTCGGCTTTCTGATCATCGAAAGTACCACCAACGCCACTTTTATTTCCCAGGGAGGCCTTCTGGCAATGATGCTGCTCGGGCTGATCCTCTCCGACATGCACAAAATGCCGGCCGTGAACAGAAAGCCGTGAAAGGCTGTTGCCGGCCGTCAGAAAGTAATGCCCATCTTTTCCATCAGGAAACAGGCGTTCATGTTTTGGGCAACGCCCTCGCGCAGACGGTACGTAAACTTCAGCGTATCGCCGGAAATATCGGCTTCAAAACAGCAGTTCCTCACCTCGTGCGGAAATTCCCGCGCCAGCGTCCCCAGCAGCAAGTCGTGAGTGGCGAGCAGTCCGCAGGTCTTTTGGGCGATGAGTTGCCGGATCAGTGCAAGCGATCCTTTCTGCTTGTCTTTCGAGTTCGTCCCCTTCAGCACTTCATCCAGGATAATGAACAGTTTTTCGCCGGCCTTCAGGCGGTCAATGATCATCTTCAGCCGTTTCAGCTCGGCAAAGAAATAGGACTCGTTGGCCGTGAGCGAATCCGCCGTCCGCAGACTGGTCACCAGATGCGCCGGTGAAACGGTCAGTTCGTCGGCGTACACCGGCAAGCCCGTGCAGGCCAGCAGGAAGTTGACGCCAACCGTCCGCAGGTACGTACTCTTCCCCGCCATGTTGGCGCCGGTAATCACCAGAAAATACGGATGCTTTGCAAGGGACACATCATTCCGCACGCAATGGTCGCGGTGAAGCAGCGGATGCCCCAGGGCTTTTCCTTCCATCCGGAAATACGTGTCCGTTATCTCGGGGTCGATATAGTCCGGATGATTGAAGGCAAAACCGCCCAGCGAACACAAGGCGTCGATTTGCGCCGTCGCCCCGAACCAGGCGCCCAAATCGGGGGCGCAGGCCTGGAGCCACCGTTCCAGATTCATGGCCTGACGCATGTCGCGCAGGCAAAAAAGATTCAGCAGCACACCGGCCGTGCTGAAGCGCTGGTCTAACGCGCCGATGATGCGGGACAGCCGCCTGATGGCCGACGAAGCGTTCCCTTCGCGCGAAACCAGCCACTGCCGTATGGCCTTCAGCTCGTCCGACCGGAACGACTCCCGCTCGATCTGTTCCATCAGCTGCGAACAGGTCAGCAGAATCCGTTCCATTTTCTCCACCGACTTGTGCATCGAATGGATACACTTTCCCTGAAGGTTGGCGATCAAAAAACTCAGGACGGCCATCCATCCGGTGATTCCGGCCGGAACGTCCCGCCATACATTCCCCGCCAGCACGAGCAGCCAAACGGCCGGAATAAACCATATCAGTATGCGCCACGTCAGGCTGCCGCTGAAACGGGTGGACGGTTTTGCCAGCGTTTCCAGCAGTTGAATGTCGCTGCGACTGCCGTTTCCGGCAATGCCCGTCACGTAAAACCGTTGCCGGAAATCCGTTTTCGACGACAGCTCCCGGACGGCCTGCCTGCGGCGAAGGATGGCGGCCGGATCCGTCAGGGGCTGCACAAACCAGTCGGCCAGCAGCGACTTGCCGACTTCCGTCACCGTGCGGTTGATGCTCTGAAACAGGGACTGGTTGCCGAAGACATCCAGATCCGGACTGAAGGCGTGCCGGGCGTCCGCCCTTTCCGGGGCGCCGTCGAAGGCGCTGAAGTCGTAGTCCACACCCCGCCGCTCGTTCGTGTTCAGTTGAATCATCGCTTCGGCGCAGGCTTTCCGGCTGGACAGCCGCGTATGCCATACCATAAGCGTGACGAAGGGAACGGCGAACGCGACCGCCACGCCCGTCCACACCGTCCAGCCGGCATCCCGGCACAGCCACAGCGTCGCCACGGCGCCGGCAAACAGCAGCAAGCGTATGGTCCCGTAACGGTGTATTTTCTTCCGCAGCCTTTCGCGTTCGGACGTATGGCCGGCTATCTGACTTTCATAAAAACGAATTACTTCTTCCATATATAGGGATGCTATTCTTAAACGTACCTGATTCTAACGGTTATTTGCCGGAAAAAGTATGAAGATTCAAAAATTCAAGGATTCAAAGATTCAAGGATTCGTTTTGCGCAGGCGCCCGCGAATTTCAACGACGCTTCATCTGCGGCATCTGCGCTGAAATTCGCTGAATCCGCACGAACCTTTGAACGTTGAACCGTCTCTTATTGAAAAATGCTGCTTATCTTTGTCAGTAGATTGAGTAAAACATCTCACAATGAAAAAGATTCTTTTTTCGGTTTTGCTTCCGGCCGGCATTTTTTCCGCGGCAGCGCAGGAGGTTGAAATATCCAACCGGAACGTATATCGGGACAGCCTGCGGACAGCCGTCATCGACCAGATTCAGCAGCTGAAACCCGAGTACAATGCCGACAGCGTCCGCAACGTGCTGGAAAACGGGCCGTTCTTTTCGCTGTACAAGGACAACTATTTCATCGGCGGAACGCCCGTCGGCGACAAGATCAAGGCGGTCAATTCAAGTGTCAAGTTCCAGCTGAGCGTCCGGCAGAAAGTCACGCGCAGCCGGTTGCCATTCGACACCTATCTGTACATCCAGTTTACGCAGAAAACGCTTTGGAACATCCTGGAAGAATCCCTGCCCATACACGACATGAATTTCAATCCCGGCATCGGACTGGGGCATTTGATCATTCACAAAAACAACTACATCGGTCACACCTACCTGATGCTCGAACACGAGTCGAACGGCAAGGACGGCGAAGCGTCGCGGAGCTGGAACAAGGTATCCTTCGGCTGTTCGTACCTGTTAAGCAAAAACACGGAGGTGCAGTTCAAGACCTGGATTCCGATCATCGACAGCGAAAACAACCGCGATATTTTGAAGTATAACGGTCTGGCGCAGGCCACGCTCAGTTACTGGACGCCCAACCAGCGGTTGAATACTACGCTCGTCTCCACGTGGCGCGCCCGGACATTCA
>JAITQL010000003.1 GCA_031288935.1 Tannerella sp. | reverse complement strand
AAAACACGCTTTTTAATCCTCAACGCGGGTCGGATAAAAAAAGTTTGTATCTTTGCCCCGTTGTAAAAATAATATAATGTGTATCATGAATTTTGTATCCGTAAACAGTAAAGCGCATGGCGCACGGCAAACGTCCGCTTGCATTGTCCCTTCCCGGAGGGTTCGTTCCTTTTCTTTTGTTCTCTGCTTTTGGAGTGTATTCCTGTTGGCCCCGACTTTTCTTTCCGCCCAGCAAAAATACAAAGGTTACCCGGAAAAAAGCGATACGCTCGATCTCCTTCCCGGATTTATCCATCCGCCAAAGGGATACGGCAATGTCCCGTTTTACTGGTGGAACGGCGACAGCCTGAATCGCGAACGGCTGCGGGAACAGCTGGACATCCTGTCCGAATCGGCCACGGAAGGTTTTGCGGTCAGCTACATCCATCTTGATCCTGCCGTCGATACGGCCGAGATGAAAGACGGATACGGCCTGTTCGGAAAGACGGAGGCCGGGCGCCCCCGGGTCTTTTCCGAAGATTGGTGGGAGACGTGGAGCTGGTTTGCAAAGGAGTGCGCCAACCGAAACATGGGCGCGGGGCTGGATGACTACACCGTCGGCTGGACGGGGAACGGATATTATGCCGACGAACTGGCGGCCATGCCGAAGTTTCATGATTATCGGGGCGAACTGGTTTTTGAAGTTGACCGGGCAAAGGGCGGGGCGACGTATCGCCGGGCAGTTCCGCCAAACCTCCTCGCCGCGGTGGCCTGCCTGTCGGACGGACAGGGTTGCACGGACATTACTTCGCATGTCTCCGGCGGACAGTTGACCTGGCAGGCTCCGGCCGGTAATCCGCACCGGATTTACATCATCACAACCAAAAACGGCTATCTGCTTCACCCCGATCACGGGAAAGAACTGGTCGGCGTCTACTTCGACCGTTTCGAAAAGCGCATGGGCGATGCCGTGCCGAACGGAATGAATTACTTTTTCCAGGATGAACTGCTGTATCCCTTGAAAATCGGTTCCTGGTCGGATGATTTCAGGGAAGAATTTTTGCGGCGAAAGGGATATGACCTGACGCCGTGGCTGCCCGCCCTGCATGAATATGCAGGCAAGATGACGCCCAAGGTACGTCTGGATTATTGCGAAGTCCTGCTCGACCTGGCCGAAGAACGTTATTTCCAGCCGGTGTACGACTGGCATGCACAACGCGGACTGATTTACGGCAGCGACAACCTGGGGCGCGGCAGGGAACCCCTGGCCTATGTCGACTATTTCCGCGCAAACAGCTGGTACACGGCGCCGGGTAACGATGCGCCTTCCACAGGCTCCAGTTTCCTTCCGACCAAAGTCTCCAGTTCCATCGCCCACCTCTACGAGCGGCCGCGCACGTGGCTCGAAGCTTTCCACAGCATGGGATGGGGCAGTTCCGGGTCATGGCTCACGCAGCAGATGGACCATCACGTCATTGCGGGAGGAAACCTGGTCTGCATGCACGGACTGTATTATGCCACGCATGGAGGATGGTGGGAATGGGCGCCGCCCTGCTTCCACTTCCGGATGCCCTACTGGCCGCACGTGAAGAAGTGGCTGGAATATACCGAACGCCTGTCCTGGCTGATGAGTCAGGGCACGCACGTCTGCGACGTCGCGCTGATGTACCCCACCGAGTCGATGCAGGCATGTCCCGAAGCGGACGACAGGGAAGCATTCGACCTGGCCATGCGGTTGAGCGATGCCGGCCTGGACTATGATTTCATGAATTACGTGTCGTTGCGCAAGGCCGTTGCCGGCGAGGACGGACTGGCGGTTGCCGGCGAACGATACAAGATACTTGTTCTGGCCGACATGCTGGCCATGCACCACTCTTCGCTGCTAAAAGCGCAGGCGCATTACCGTGCGGGAGGCATCGTGCTGGCCACGGGGCGGCTTCCCCGTGCAAGCACGCTGTCGGGTGAAGACGACCCGGAAACGGACGCCATCGTCCGGGAGTTGTTCGGACTGACGGCAACGGAAGCGGCTACCGGCAAAACGGCCGGCAAACAGACGAACGCGGCCGGCGGAACCGGACTGTATCTCTCCAAAGAAGAGGCCGTCACGCAGATTCATTCGCTGATCACGCCCGACTTCCGCCCGGAGGCCGGCGTCGGGAAAGTACTGCATCGCCGTGCCGGCCGGCGGGACGTGTACATGGTGATGGACGTCCCCAAAGGCAGCGAATGTTTTTTCAGGGCAACCGGGAACGTGGAAATATGGAATGCGTCCGACGGCACGACGGCGCCGTATCCGGTACTTCGACAGACCGGCGAAGGCACGTGGTTGCGGATGGAAAAGGAACCGTCCAATTCCTCCCTGATTGTCTTTTCGCCGGGCACGCCGATCCTGGAAGACCCGCAGCGCCGTCCGCGACAGCTGTCGGCGCAAGGCGCCGTCGAGGGGGAATGGGAAACGGAACTGCTTCCGACCATGAACAACAAATGGGGAGATTTCCGGTTTCCGGCATTCGACGGCTGCATAGGCGCCGAAGCACGCTCGTTCCGTCACCGGCCGGCCGCTCTCGCGGGCAAAGACTGGATGAAGGCGGATTTCGACGATGCCGCATGGCCGGAGAGCGTGTACGGATTCGGAATACAGATGCTGGCGTATGAACGGCCTTCGACCGAAGCGTTTGAAACAGCCCTGTCGACCGTGCAACAACCGGCGCCGCCGGCCATGCCGCTGGAATTTTCCTGGCAATACGGCGTGTGGGATCAGCCCGGTTCCCAGGGATGGCACGGATTGAAAGGAAAAATCAGCGACGGGTTCCTGATATTGGACCGGAGTGCACATCAGTTTTTCCAAACGCACGTATACGTTCCGCAGACGGGAAATTACCGGATCGAGACGGACGGCGTATCGCCCGGCAGTCTGCTGGTTGACGGCCTCGACCTGTGCCCGGCACATGAGAAGGAGATAACGTTGCGAAAAGGCTGGCATCCCTTGCTGCTTGCCTACCCGAATACGTCCGGAGAGAAATTCGAGTTTCATACGGGCAGCTACCGCGATTTTCGCGACCGCAGCGCCGTCGTACTCTTCCCCGCCTCGTCGCCCGCGCCTTCGCATCCTTCCAAATACGACCCGGTACTCTCCATGCGCTGGGGACTGGGCGATCACCTGATGTACGATCCGTACGGCGGGCAGTACAGCGTGTGGAACTACCGTTTCCGCACGGCGCCGGGCTTGCGCGCCATGGAACTGACCGTGGCCGGAAAGAATCTGAAAGTCTGGTTCGACGGAAAACCGTTGTCCGGGAAAAACATCCGGCTGGTGAAGACACAACCGGGCGGCATCCGCACCTATGAAACGACGTTCGACGAAGTACGGAAACCGGTTGGGACAGTCGCCTTTTCGGTAGAACGCGAAACAGGTTATCAGGGCGCCGCCGTGATATGCGAACCGGTAAAACTGCATACCGGCAAAGGCTTGCTGGCTACCGGCAACTGGTCGGAAACCGGCGCGCTCAAATACTATTCCGGGGGGATGTATTACCGGAAACAAACAGCGTTGCCGAACGTCAACCCCGGCGCTCAAGTCATGCTGGATCTGGGCGATGTGACGGCTTCGTGCGAGCTGACCGTTAACGGCCGCTTCGCCGGCATCCTGATGAGTCCACCGTACCGGACAGACATTACGCCTTACGTACATCCCGGCATGAACCAAATCGAAGTATTGGTTTACAGCACCCTGTCCAACCATTACCAGACCGTCCCGACGCCTTACCGCGGAGACGGAAAAGCCGGTTTGATCGGGCCGGTCGGCTGGTCGGTATGGGAATAGCGTATCTGCGCCGAAAGCACCGAATCAGGAAACTTGCGGTATATTGTCATGTCCTGCCTGATTTGTAATTCGGCAGATTGGGGTATACGGATTTATCATTCGCCGTGCTTTTACTGCCCCAAATGATTGACAGGATGCTCCGACAACAGCGACGAAATCCTGTTCATCCTGAAATCCCGGAAATCGTGTTCAAAACAAAAGGGCAAAAAAAAGAAGACCCGGATAACAGCGACTATTCTGTGAATGGGCGGAGGCGGTTTCAGGGGGCCGGCTGCCGGGTCTGGGCGTGGATCCATGTTACGGCTTCCTCGATCAGGGTGTCCCGGCCTTTGGCCGTGTCTTCGGCCGTCATGTCTACTTTCAAATCCGGCTCGATTCCGCTTTCCGTGATCTCTTTGTTTACGTCGAGGATGGGGGAGGCGGAAAACCGCACGATCCAGCCGTTGGGAAGCTCGGAGTTAAAGGGCAGGCCACTGCCGCCGCCCGTGCGGTCGCCGATGATGGCGACCCGGGGCAGGATTTTCATCTTGTTCACGAAATCGTTCGTTGCACTGTAGCTGTGCCGGTTGGTCAGCACCGCGACGGGACGCAGCCAGCGTGCCCGTTCGGAGGGTTTCAGCTCGATGGGATAGAGGTCGGAGAAATCGTCGTGCCCCGGACCGGTCTTGTGGCGGATGTATCCGACGGTGACTTTTTCTTCCAGGAAACGGGAGGCGATGCGGTCGGAGTAGCTGAGCGAACCGCCGCCGTTGTCGCGCACGTCGATGATCAGTCCGCGGCAGTCCTTGAAATACATGAATATTTCATCGAGTCCCGATTCCTTCACCGTGTTCGAGAAACTGCCGTAGTAGAGGTATCCCACGTCGGTGCCCGGCAGACGGACGTACCTGATTCCGCCGGAGATGAGATAGTCGGTGCCCAGGTAGTTTTTCTGGATTTCGTAGTTGAAATTCGGCGGATAGTTTTCGTACCACGCCCAGTAGCGCGCCATGTTGAAGGAGGACACGAGGTTCGTGTGGCCGTCCTTGAGTTCGGAGAGCATGTTGCCCAGAAACTCGAAGAGCTGGTAGCGGTTCAGCGTGTCGGACAGCTGGGCGCTGTACGTCCGGTAGACTTCGTCCCAGTCCACATCCTTGTATTCAAAAAAGCAGTAATGCTCGTCCAGTATCTTCCACAAGGCCTCGAAGTTGGAACGCGGATCGGTGGCGTACAGGCTTTCCTTCCGGCAGCCTGTGAGCGCGAGGCAGAGGAGGATCAGCAAAAAGGCGGCTCTTCCCGCGCCGCCGGTCAGGGAGGAGGTTTTTCGTTTCTCCGTTCGTGAGAAAACAGTCGGTTTGTTTCTGTTCGCTTTCATAGCCTGATCAATAATATGCACTTTGATACAAATGTCTTTTCTTCAACCGCTTTCCGCTGAAGGAGACAAATTCCTTTACCAGTCCGATCATGAAACTGTGCGAAACATGATGCGTCTTAATGTTGTTTATATCCGTATAGTAGAGGTTGTTTACATATCCCGTACGCACGGTGAAGCCGGCCACGGGGAGGTCTACGGTCAGGTAGCTGCGCAGGGCCTGCTTGTTGTGCAGCGAACCGAACCGCACCACGTCCGTCATGTTTCCCAGTCCGAAGATTTCATAATACGACTGTCCGAAGTCGGGCGCGAAAAGGACTCCGGCAAAGGGCGCGTCGGCCTGACAGCGAAACGTCAGCGGCCAGTTGCGCAGCCAGAGGGTGTAGAGGGCGCCAACCGAGAGGTTCAGGTCGATGTCCGCATTGAGCGCCGTGGGGTTGTTGGCCGCCTGCGTGTTGTAGATAAAGCCGAACATGCCCCGCAGGGACGGCCCGGCAAGCAGTTTCAGCCTTTCGGAGGGGTAGTAGCGGAAGTGAAAGGTGTACGTATAGTCGATGATGCCCGATATGGCGCTGATGGTGATGGCCGGGTTCCGCGTCAGGGAGAAGTCGACGTGCAGAATCTGCTGCGAGGAGAGATGCGGATTCAGCAGCTTCATCCGTTCGTTGATGACGCGCAGGCCGGTACCGGTGTAGCTGGTTGTCGGATCGGTGGAGGGCGACAGGTAGGAATTCCCGATGTGATAGCCGCCCAGACCGATCATGGTTCCTTCATTCACGGAAAAGGGGGGCGACACGTCGCCGTCATTGTTCTGAGCCGCCGGCGACCCGGTCAGCCAGCATAGCCCTGCAAGAAGTATCAGTCTTTTTTTCATACGTCATTATCAAACAAGTTCATTTGTCCGGAGTCTTCCTCTCCGCCTTCTTCATCCACGATCCCCGTCACGTTTTCGGGAACATTTTCCACGGGGAAACGTACGGGTTCCAGTTCATTGACGGTCGCGATTTCGAATATCGTCATCCGTTTGCCTTTCGCCTTGAAGCTCTTTATGCCGATAAACTCTTCGGCATCGAGCACCAGGGGGCTGCGGAATGCGTCGTTGCCGCCAAACACCACTTCGATGCGCGGACAGGCTTCGTCGGTCAGCAAATATAACACATTTTCGGGATGATCGCCCAGGAAAGTCTGCTTTTTATTCGTTGCCTCCAGCGGAAACCGTTTCAGGTAGGCGTATTTCTGTTCGGCATCGTAGAGCGCGGCCGTCCATATTTTCCGGCTGTCAAAGCGTTCGATCACCAGGATCGCGTCTTCGTAGTGATTGCTCAGGTCGAAACTGGTGGTGCGGAAATCGCCGTTCTTGAGAATGACCAGGATGAGGTCGTCGCTCTGAAATTCGCCGAGTTCCTCGCCGCGCCCGTCGTAGTTGAGCCGCAGTACGTCGCGGTCGAACCAGACCATGCGCCCCCCCAGCGTAGAGTTGCCTTTCTGTTTCAGTGTCACCTTGTGTATTTCGGACTTGGTGAGGATATTTCCCATCGAGGCGCGTCCCTTGATCAGGATTTCGCTGAAGTCCTTTTCAAAAGTCATCGTTTTCTGGCGCAGCTTCGGTTTCAGGATCACTTTCACGGTTTCGGCTTCGCCGTTCGGGTTGGCGCTGAAGTAGAGGATGCGCGATCCTTCCGTGCCCCTGGTGACGGCATATTCCTTGTCGCGGGTGACGCCGGTGACGGCAAAGCGCTTGATGTAGTTGCTGCCTGCCCGTCCGTCGCGATACACTACATTATAAATCGTACGGCTGTCGTTGCGTTTGAAGACATTGACGTAAATCACGTTTTTCCCGACAAACACCTTCTCGCTCACGCGGATCACCTTGTAGGTACCGTCGCGGTAGAAAAGGATGAGGTCGTCGATGTCGGAACAGCTGCAAACCAGTTCGTCTTTTTTGAGGCCGGTGCCGATGAAGCCTTCCTCGCGGTTGATGTACAGCTTTTCATTGGCTTCGACGACGGTTGTTGCCTCGATGGTATCGAAGCTGCGGATTTCCGTCCGGCGCGAATAGCCGGCGCCGTACTTTTCCCTGAGCATGGCGAACCAGTCGACGGTATAGCCGACGATGTTAGCCAGATGGCATTCGGTAAGTGCGATTTCCTGTTTGAACCGGGCGATGGCCTCGTCGCTTTTGTCGGCGTTGAATTTCAGGATACGTCCCATCTTGATTTCCATCAGCCGGAGGATGTCGTCGCGGGTGATTTCGCGGATCAGCTGCCCGGCGAACGGTTGCAGACGCAGTTCGATATGAGCCGCCGCCTGGTCCATGTCGCCGGCCGTTTCAAACTCCCTGTCCTTGTAGATGCGTTCCTCGATGAAGATCCGTTCGAGCGAAGCATAAAAGAGGGCTTCCTCCTGTTCGGCTTTCCAGATTTCGAGTTCGGTACGCAGCATAACGAGCGTCAGGTCGGTGGAATGTCGGAGCACGGCGCTTACGTTCAGGAAATATGGCCGGTTGTTTTCGATCACGCAGCAATTCGGCGAGATGCTGATTTCGCAATCGGAGAACGCATAGAGCGCGTCGATCGTCTTGTCGGACGATACGCCCGGCGCCAGATGAATCAGGATTTCCGCATCTCTGGCCGTGTTGTCGTCGATTTTCCGTATTTTGATTTTCCCCTTGTCGTTGGCTTTCAGGATGGAGTCGATCAACGTCGAGGTATTCCGTCCAAAAGGGATCTCGTTAATGACAAGCGTCTTGTTGTCAGCCTTGTTGATTTTGGCACGCACCTTTACCGATCCGCCCCGTTCGCCGTCGTTATAGCGCGAGACGTCGATGGAGCCGCCGGTCTGGAAGTCGGGATAAAGCGCAAACGGTTCGCCTTTCAGGTAAGCGATGGAGGCATCGATCAGTTCGCAGAAATTGTGCGGCAGGATTTTGGAAGAAAGCCCCACCGCAATGCCCTCCACGCCCTGCGCCAGGAGAAGCGGAAACTTGACCGGCAGGCTGACCGGTTCCCTGTTGCGACCGTCGTAGGAGAGTTTCCATTGCGTCGTCTTGGGATTGAAGACGGTTTCGAGAGCAAACGCGGACAGCCTGGCTTCGATGTACCGGGGCGCTGCGGCGCCGTCGCCCGTCAGGATATTGCCCCAGTTACCCTGGCAGTCGATCAGCAAGTCCTTTTGCCCCAGCTGCACCAGCGCATCGCCGATGGAAGCGTCGCCATGCGGATGAAACTGCATGGTATGTCCGATGATATTGGCCACTTTGTTGTAACGTCCGTCGTCCAGCCGTTTCATGGAGTGCAGGATCCGTCGCTGCACCGGTTTCAGTCCGTCGTTGATGTGCGGCACGGCACGCTCAAGGATGACATACGAGGCATAATCCAGAAACCAGCTCTGGTACATCCCCGGCAAGTGGTGAATCGCATCGCTTCCGCTTGCCGGCACCTTGTATCCGGAAGGGGGCAGCAACTCGCCGCCCCCTTCCTCCTCGAATAACGTATCTGCCTGATTTTCCGGTGGAATATCTTCGTAATCTTCCTGTTCTATTATATCTTCTGGTGTCATATCTTGATGTTTGAACTTTTTCAAATGCCGCAAAAGTACAAAAAAAATCGTTTATATCCCCTCCCGGCTCGAGACAAACACCGAACTCGCGCGTTCCGCTAACGTCCGGGACATTCTTCCCGGATAGCGGCAATGCGGCTTATGGACATCCATAACATTCTTGTGAACATGCGGAAATACACCCACAGAAACTTTTGTCTGTTAAAGTGACAGGTAAAACCCGCACGAAAGGGCAAAACGCCTCTGTCGAGCGCACTTGCGGCGGGTCGGATTTTTTTTCCTATATTTGTCATCTATAATATTTAAAATGGAATAGATCATGAAAAGAAGTTTGTTTTTCTGGCTCGCGTGGCTTTGATTGCCGCTTGCCGCACAGGAAAAAAAGGATATTGAACTCAAGACGGAAGTCGCGGAAGTAACGGTTTTCATCAAGGGCGCGCAGGTGCTTCGCAAGACGGCGGCGAATTTTCCCGCCGG
>JAITQL010000260.1 GCA_031288935.1 Tannerella sp. | reverse complement strand
GACGTTGCATGCAACGTCTCTACTGTCCACCTTGCAGGAATTGTTTGGATGGAGTGTTATTTTTGGTGTTTTGGTGTTGATAGCTGTTGCTGTTTCGCGCTTCAAAGACAGAATCAGGAAGCCAATACCGTCGCTGACGGCGTTGTATAAAATGGTACTAAGGAGGGCATAACTCTTTTTTTTCAGGATTGTCCGGACAAGTCCGAACCGGGTGATTTCAGCGACGGACAGATTGAAAGAGATCGGGTCTGAACTGAATATGAAAATCGTTGATGGACATAATTTTTCCATTTTTTCAGTTCTGCGCATCTTCAAAAGAAGAAATGACGAGACGGTTGGACTGTATGGAATTTTCTTCATTCAGGAAAATTCGTATATTTGCAGGAAAATCTAACAGGACACGTGTATGCTGCATTATTTCAACACGAAAGGCCCATGCGATCCGAATATGCGGACGGCTGAAACGGTCGAAGGACGGCGAAGTTGCCATGATCGAATGTTAGTTCAATGAATATATATCCAAATGTAAACTGAATTTTTATGTCAAACAAGATTGATTTTTTCAGGACGGCACCGTTATTAAACGGCGAGTATGTGACTTTTATGAACGAGACCGACTTCCAGATTATACAGGTCGGCGTGAGTGTGCTGGGGCTGGATTTGCTTTATCCCGTCTTTGCGGGGTATCTGGGCAGACTGCGGCAGGCCTATCAGGTGACGGCCGGCAATCCGCTGACGCATGCCAAGGATCAGGCGGAAGCCTTTCGCGACAACCGTTACGGCGCCCTCTCTGCCTGTGTACGAAGCGCATGCTACGATACGAACCCAGAAATCCGTCAGGCCGCCGAAGCTGTTCATGCAGTGCTTGAGAAAGCCGGCAATCCGTCCGAATTGAGCGACAGCGTCGAAACGGCGGAGCTGATTGCCCTGTTCGAGCATCTCCAGCCCTGTGCTGCACAGCTGGAGCAAATCGGTGCGCTTCCGCGCTTGCAGGAACTGGAACAGGCCAACCTGAACTTCGTGCAGATACAGGACGAATGGTACCGGACTGGCGGCCAGAAACCGGCGGGCAACGTACGCACGATCCGCAAGGAAGGCGACCCCACGTATCATCACGTCGTGAATCGCGTCAATGCCCTGATCGAAGTCAATGGCCCGGCGGAGTATCAGTCTTTCATAAATATCCACAACGCGACCATTGAGCAGTATAAACATATCCTTGCTCAGCGCAAGGGACGCGGCAAAAACGACAAGCTGGAAACGGTCGCCGATGCAACGGAACTTTAACGCCTGCCCATTCATCCCCGATTCGCACGCGAACTGTGAACGGAGGGACGCCGCCGGACAAAATTCACCGGTGAACTGCGAACGGAGGGACGCCGCCGGACAAAATTCGCCGGTGAACTGTGAACGGAGGGACGCCGCCGGACAAAATTCGCCGGCGAACTGCGAACGAAGGAACGCCGTTGCACAAAATTCGTCGGTGAACCGGGGACGAAGCAATCCGGCAGGGAAGGCGCTGCCTGTTCTTTTGTCCAATTAAGCGGGCATACCCGTTTGTCCATCGTTCAAAATTACGGCATGCCGGAAGAATGAAAATAAAACAACGGTCATGAAGATGAAAAAATACGCTGACATCCTGTTTATACTGCTTTTTTTGCCGGCCGGTCTTGCGGCGCAGCAATCCGCAGCAGATTACGTTGACCCGACCATTGGCGGCGTCGGGGTCATTCTCGAGCCGACCCGTCCGACGGTTCACCTGCCCAATCAAATGATACGGGTCTTTCCCTTGCGCAGAGACCGGCTGGACGACCGGATCGCCAATTTCCCGCTTACCAGTGCCTCGCACCGCCTGTATTCCGTTTTCGCCTTCCTGCCCATAGACGGGACGGTCTCGCCCGACAGCTGGAGCCGGCAGCTGGAATATGATCACGAAGTAACCGCGCCCTATTACTACTCGGCGCAACTGGGCGAAACCGGCTGTCAGCTGGAATTTTCTCCCGCGAAGAAAAGCGGCTTTTTCAGAATCCGTTTTTCCGGAAAGGAAGAGCATCATCTGCGTACAGGCGTCCTGAACGGAAAGGGAACGGTGGAGATGCGGGGAAAAAGACAGCTCTGCGGGGAAGAATCCTTTTCGGGCATGAAAGCCTATTTCTATGCCGAGACGGATGTGGACGTGATTCGCGTCCGTTACAGGAGTCCGGAAGACCGGTCGGCGGTGATGCTGTGCGTGGGGCAGGGCGAACAGACCGTTTCCTTTCGCTACGGCGTGTCATACATCAGCGTGGAACAGGCGCGTGAAAACCTGCTGCGCGAAATACCGGACCGGGATTTTGAAGCCGTGAAGACAGCGGCCCGGAACGCCTGGGAAGAGGCCTTGTCGCTCATCCGGGTCGAGGGGGGAACCGTGGCGCAGAAAAAGGTCTTTTACACGGCGCTCTACCGCTGCTTCGAACGGATGGTCGACATCAACGAGTACGGCAGATATTACAGCGGATACGATCATCAGGTACACGTTTCGGAAAAACCCTTCCTTGTCGACAACTGGCTGTGGGATACTTACATTGCGCTGGAGCCGCTGCATGTCATATTGCACCCCGAACAGGCGGTCGAACGGATCAACTCGTACATCGACATGTACCGGCAGGGCGGATACATCCCTTCTTTTGCCCTGGTAAGCGGCGACTGGCCGGCCATGACCGGCAACTATGCCGCCGTATGGATGGCCGATGCCTGGTTCAAGGGGCTGCGCGGCTTCGACTTGAAAACGGCCTGCGAAGGATTGAAGAAAAATTCGCTGGACGCCACCCTGCTCCCCTGGCGCAACGGGCGCAGGACGTCGCTGGACGACTTCTACAACACGCACGGATACATGCCGGGATTGCCGCCCGGAGAAAGGGAGACGGTGGCGGAAGTAGATACCGTTTGGGAAAAAAGGCAGTCCGTGTCGGTCACCACCGCCAACAGCTATTCCGACTGGTGCATCGCGCAACTGGCTTCGGAGCTGAACCTGCAGGACGACCGGACGCTTTTCCTGAAAAGGGCGGAGAATTACAGGCACGTCTATCGCGCCGACAAGGGCTTCATGTGGCCTAAAGACAGGGACGGACAGTGGATCGAGCCATTCGACCCGCGGTTTGCCGGACGGGAATATTTTACGGAAAACAACGCCTATACCTTCAACTGGGATGTCAAGCACGACTTGAACGGACTCTTTGAACTCATGGGCGGCCGCGCCGGAGCGGAAGAAAAGCTGGATCAGTTGTTCAGGGAGGATTTGGGATTGCCCAAATTCCGGTTTTGGCTTGTCCAGCCCGACGCTTCGGGGCTGACAGGGCAGTTTGTCATGGGCAACGAACCGGGTTTTCATATCCCCTATATCTACAACTACCTGGGGGCGCCGTGGAAAACGCAGAAACGGATCCGCATGTTGCTGGATGCTTTTTTTACGGATAACCTGTTCGGTATTCCGGGCGATGAAGACGGAGGCGGCATGTCTGCTTTTGTCGTCTTCTCCATGATGGGATTCTTTCCGGTCACGCCGGGAATACCGGCCTATGCCATCGGCAGTCCCGTGTTCGAGAAGATAACCGTCCGGCTTCCCGGCGGGAAAGAATTTGTCGTCTCCGCCCGGAACAGTTCGGCGTCCTGCAAATACATCCGGTCGGCGCAGCTGAACGGAAAACCGCTGGAACGCGCATGGTTTACCCACGGCGATCTGACGCGGGGCGGCAGGCTGGAACTGATCATGTCCGACCGGCCCGACAAACAGTGGGGCAGCCGGCCGGAAGACGCTCCGCCTTCCGCTCTCCATTTTAGAAATAACGAATAAAAACATAAATGACAGGAAAGATGAAAAAGACAATGATTGGGTGTATCGTGTGTTTGACAGTGATACACGGTTTTGCACAGCAGGAAACGCCGGCGGATCTGGCCGATCCGCTGATTAACACGTCCGGGTGCCGGTTTGATTTCTTCTCGTCGGCAGCCGTGCCGTTCGGGATGGTCACGCTCAGTCCCGACACCAGACACGGGGATTTGTGGAAATCGGGATACCAGTGGGACAACGAATATATTCTTGATTTTTCGCATGTCCATAATGCGCAGACGGCCGGCATACCGGTGATGCCGGTCACCGGAGCCTGCAAGGGCAATCTGGGAATGGAAGCCTGCAAATCGCGCTTCAGTCACGACGGGGAAGTGGTGAAACCCGGCTACCACAAGGTCTATCTCGACGATTACGGCATCACGGCGGAACTGACGGCTACCTGCCGCGCGGGGATGCACCGCTACACCTTCCCCGAAGCGCAGGAGGCGCATCTTCTGTTCGACCTCGGCGCAGCCCTTGGCCCGACAAGGATGGATTACGCCTACGTCCGGCAAACCGGCCCCGACGAAATAGAAGGCTACTCCGTCCAGTCTCCGACCTTCCGCCGGAAGAAACCGGTCGTCGTGTACTTTGTCGCGCAGGTGAACAGGCCGTTCGACGGGTTTGCCGGATGGCAGATTGTCAATCCCGGACAGGCAGGCGATTTTATCAAGCCGGAAAACGGGATCGTTCAGGGAAAAGGCTGCGGCGCCTACCTCGCCTACCGTCACCCGAAAGCGGGAGAAACCCTTCTTCTGAAAGTAGCCCTGTCCTACGTCAGTATGCACAACGCCCGCCTGAACCTGTCGGCTGAACTGCCGCACTGGGATTTCGACCGCGTCGTTGCCGAAGCGCGGCAGGCATGGAACGAATACCTCGGGCGTTTCCGCATCGAAGGGGGAACCCGCGCGCAGCAGGTTAAATTCTATACCGACCTGATGCATACTGCGGGCAAGCATATCGCCCACGATGTAGACGGCTCCTACACGGATTGCACCGGCCCGCTGCCGGCGGTCAGGCAATTGCCCGTGACCTCCGGCAAACCGGATTACGCATTCCTGGAAGGCGACGGACTGTGGGGTAGCCAGTGGAACCTGAATATCCTCTGGTCGCTCGTTTACCCCGAATACGGGAACTGGATGGCGGAGACTTTTCTGGAATATTACCGGAATGCAGGCATGATGTCCCGCTGTTCGTGGGGCGGAAATTACTCTTATGTCATGGTGGGCGACCATGCAACGCCCCTGTTGGCGGCGCTGATTTCAACCGGCAGGGCGCAGTTCAGCCCGGAACTTGCATATGCCGCCGCCCGAAAGAACGCCTTCCCCGGCGGTATCCGCGACCGTGCCGGCTATGAAGCGGATTCCGTGCCTTCCGGCGGAGGGATGGACTGGTACATCCGGTACGGTTATGTGCCGGTGGAAATCAAAGACCGCGGACAGGGCTTCCACCGGGGCGGGACGGCCATGACCCTCGAATATGCCTGTCAGGACTGGTGTATCGCCCAGATGGCGAACAGGCTGGGTAAGCGGGAGGACGCCGAATTGTTTGCGAAACGCTCGGAATACTGGCGAAACGTCTTCGACCCCGTCAGCGGATGGGCGCGTCCACGACTGAAGTCGGGCGAATGGCTGGAACCGTTCTCGCCCGTCGCTGCCGCCAACGACTTCAACACGCCGGGATTTATTGAAGGAAACTCGGCCACCTACACCTTCTATGTGCCCCAGAACATGCGCGGACTGATCGAAGCCCTGGGCGGGAACAACAAGTTTGCCGACAAACTGAACGCAAGTTTTGAAAAGGCAATGCCTCACCGTTTCATCACCCCCCACGGCGAGCACGGAAAAGGCTGGGTGGACTACGAAAACCAGCCTTCCTGCGAGATGGCGCACCTGTTCAGTCATGCCGGAAAGCCCTGGCTGACGCAGTACTGGGTGCGGCAGGTGAAAGAGCTTACTTTCGGCGGGATTGATCCGCACAGCGGCTACAACGGCGACGAAGACCAGGGACAGATGGGCGCGCTGGGCGTTCTGATGGCCGCGGGACTGTTCGACCTGAAAGGCTGCGTGGGCGAAGAACCGATGCTGGAAATCACTTCACCGGTTTTCGACCGGATGGTGATCACCTTCCCCTCGCCGGAAGACAAAAACCGGATGAATACGTTCGAGATTACGGTGAAAAAGAAACATGAAGGAGATGTGTACATTCAACGGGTCAGACTCAACGGAAACCCCCACCGGCATTTTCAGTTCCCGGCAGCCGACTTTTTGAAGGGCGGGAAGCTTGAAATAGAATTAGGCCCGAAACCAAATAAAAAATGGGGCGCTCAACCGGACAACGCTCCTCCTTCCGCCTTTTTATGAAAAGCAGGCATCCGTATCTTGTATTTTTCAGTGGCGTGCAGGCGGAGGAAAAACCCGAAAGAAACGCCGCACTCCGTCCCTGCGAACGCAGTGCAGCAATCCAGCGGTAACTCCCGGGCTGCTTTGTGCCTCGCAGTGATGGCGGTGTTTTTTGAAGTGGCAGTTGTGTTTCCGGCAAAGCCGTTCATCCCTGTGGGGATGGCAGTTCGGTAGAAAACCCTTCCACCAGCCCTCTCGCATCCCGTACGGGATGCAACATCACCG
>JAITQL010000259.1 GCA_031288935.1 Tannerella sp. | reverse complement strand
TCAGTTCCCGCTTGTTCCCGTCCGACCGAAGGGTTCGGTAATGCGTCATCAGCGCGGCATCCAGGGTCAAGCTTGTACCGCTGACCTGCCATTTCTGCTTTTTCACTTCTTTCATTTTGCCTTTGTACACCTTTTCCATTGTTTTCCTGTACTTTCTGTCACTCTGTGCCTGTACGCTCAGGCTGATGCAAAACAATGAAAGCATCATCACGCGAATTAAAACTTTTGTTCTCATATTTCTATTATTTGATTATTTATAAATAGGTAATTCATTCCAAATGCTTGTTTTATCTTTCCCCGACGCCATCCGCCCCTGTTCTGCGAGGAATGGGAGTCCGGTAGAAACGGCCGGCGCCCGTTGGTTGTTGCATCCCGGTACGGGAAGCGAGAAGGTTTTTCTACCGTCCTGTCATCTCTGCCGGCATGAACGGATGCGCCCGGCGTTCGGCGCCGGTTCGGCACGGTAAAGGCGTTGCACGCAGTAAAGACGGGGCGTACCCCGTCTCCATGTTCGATGCAATACAGTATTCCTCATTATTCATTATTCATTGCTCATTCTTCATTCTCCTTCGCTCTTCCTTTGCGGGAGGCGAGGATGTTGTTGTAGTGCTTGATGAGGTTGTTCAGTTCGTGGACGAAGCCGGTATAAGCTTCGTCGCCGTTGACCACCATCAGCGCTTCGAGGCGTTCCACGATTTGGTGGTAGATGGCATCTCCTTCCCGGCGCACCTCAATCATGCGCAGACTGCTCCGCGTCGCTTCTTCCGCGTTGCGCTCTTCCGTCAGGGCCTGAAAAATCAGGTTGTCCCGTTCCAGTTCCTCTACCCATTCGCCCAGGCCGAGAAGTTCAATCTGGGGTGCATGAGTTGTTTTCACGTCCTGCAGCAAGTTATAGATGGCCGCAGTTTCCTCGTCGTTCGGCAACCGGTTCACGTTTCCGTAATGGTTGAACACGATTTCCAGCTGCACGCCAGCCTGCCGTTTCTCCGGGTTGAAGTGATTCAGGTACGACTTCACGGCGTCGGCAAATCCGCGAAACGTGTGATCGCGTTTCCCGTCGGCTCCGCCGATCAGTTCCGTTTTGTCACTCCTGCGGAGAATCTCCAGCGCCACGTCGGCCTTGTCATACACAACCAGGAACAGGGTGAGCAGTTCGCCGATGTTCAGATCGGGATAGATTTCTGCCAGCCGTTTAAATTCGGTATAAAACTGGAACCACTGTTCGTTACGGTACAAATGAAAGTCTGTTCTTGTAATTTTCATATTCATTTAATTTTAATAGTTTATATAATGGGGCACCGTTCCGGCCGTCCGGAACGGGTTTTCGAGTACGTTTCTGCGGTTTCCGGCTATCCGGAAAGAGGCTTGCAGCGCTTCCGGGAGGTTTCCGGCCATCCGGAAGGAGGTTTGCAGGCCTGCGTTGCGCTTTCCGGCATTCCGGAAAGGGGTTTGTTTCACTGCCGTTAACTTTCCGGCGTTCCGGAAAGGGGTTTGTTTCACTGCCGTTAACTTTCCGGAGCGCCGGAAAGGGGTTTGCTTCACTTCAGTTAACTCTCCGGAGCGCCGGAAAGGTGTTTGCTTCACTGCGGTTAACATTCCGGGCGTCCGGAAGTCTGTTTTTTGCATTGCATTGACAGCTTGAGTATCCCAACGGCCTTCAGCGAAGGACAGCCGGCGGCAAACGGAAAGGCTTGCTCCCGTCAAAAAACGGCAACAGGCTTTTTCTGCATGTAAAAAGAAGTCCCTTCGATTCGTGTGTGCGCGTACTTCAGACTTGTATACGCCAGCCCGTCTCTCTCCAGGAAAATGACGGGATTCATCCACGACGTTTCCGTTAAAGATGCGAAAGGCAAGGATATTTGTCATAGACAGGCACATCAAAAAAGACGGCGTGATGAGCAAGTCGTCTGGAGGGGAGATATATGTTACAGTTAAACCCATTTTAGTCCGAGATTGAATTTATATCGGTCGCAAAGATACATGTCTTTTTGAAAAAGGAAAGCGATTCCCGCGAAAAAGCCAAATATTATGTTTTTTTACGAATGTGGAGAACGCGGCAGGCGTTCAAAAGTGCACGGTTGTAACCCGTTTGAATGATTGAATCCGGGACGTTTTCAGGCTTGCATTCCTGTATTCTTGCGAATGCGATGAAACAATTCGAGCAATGACCGTCTCCGAAAGAAGGGACGCATGTGCTCCAACCCCCCTCTCCCCTCTCTTGTGGAGAGGGGTTGGGGGAGAGGTTACTTGTGCAGGAAATACTGCCGTTCTTCTTCGGGATAATGTTCGATGGCGTAGCGCAGGGTTGTTCGTGGCAGGCGCGGCGCAAATTTTTCCAGAAAGCCGGTCAGCGCTTCACGCCGCTGTTTTCCCGCTTCGCGCAGCATCCAGCCACAGGCTTTGTGAATCAGGTCATGCCGGTGATGGATCAGTTTTTCCGTCAGCGCAAACGTGTCGGCCAATTCTCCCCTGCGGATCAGCGACAGGGTGGAGACGATGGCGATGCGCTGTTCCCACAGGTGCGGATGTGCGGCCAGTTCGTACAGCAGGCCGCGGTCTTTGTCCAGGAGATATGTCCCGATGATTTCCGGGCAGCTGAGGTCAACCAGATCCCAATTATTGACGTAATCCGTATGTTGCAGGTAACATTGGACAATGGCGTCGCGTTCCTCTGCGGAAGCCTTTTTGCAACGCTCCACAAGCATGAGCAGCGCGCACAGTCGCACTTCGTGCCAGGGGTTTTGCAGGAGTTTCCTTATCTCGTGCAGGGGCGTTTGGCGGTGTGCCTTGACGATTTTGCGCGTGACGGGGACGACAATGCCTAAAAACCGGTCGCCTTCGCCGTATTGTCCCGGCCCGGTCTTGAAGAATCGCTTCAGGAACTGCGCCTTTTCGGGACTGGCAACGGCCAGCAGTTCGTTTTGTACGGCTTCGGCGGTCATGGCTGCAAAACACGCGAGACCGGACGGTCGTTTTCAAAAAATCCGACGATATTGTTGCAAACGGCCTTGGCCATGTCAATGCGCGAATACAGGGTCTGCGTGCCGATGTGCGGGGTCAGCACCACGTTTTCCATGCTCAGCAGCTCCGCGGACGGATAGTCGCCAAATTCAAATACGTCCAGCCCGGCGCCATGAATTTCACCGTTCTGCAAGGCGTTGATCAAGGCTTTTTCATCTACCAGCGGGCCGCGCGCCGTATTGATCAGGATGGCTGTCGGCTTCATCCGTTTGAGCGCCTGTCCGTCGATGAGGTGAAACGTTTCGGGCGTGTAGGGAGCGTTCAGCGACACGAAATCGGCCTCGGCCAACAGCTTGTCTAACGGCGCATATACTGCGCCGCAACGTGATTCCCCGGCGGCATCCAGGCGATGGCGATTGTGATAAATCACCTCCATTCCGCAGGCGCGCATCCGTTTGCAAAGCGCCTTTCCAATGCGTCCCATGCCGATGATGCCTGCCGTTTTTCCGCTGACGGGCATCCCCAGGTTTTCCAGTACGCCGATTTTCATTTCTTGACCCTGGCTGCGTAATTTGCGGTCACATTCGCTGATGCGTCGCGCCGTGTCGAGCAGAAGACACAGCGCGAGGTTTGCCGTCGGTTCCGTTACCGGATCGGGCGTATTGGCCACCGTGAGACCTTTTTCCAGGGCACAGGCCACATCTATGTTATTGTAACCGGCGGCGTAGTTCGCGATCAGTTGCAGTTTAACGCCCTTGTCCATGAGTTCCTTGTTGACCGGAAAGTCAAACATGGAACAGAGGACGTCGTATTCGGGGATACGTTCGAGGACTTCCCGGTACTGAAAATCCCGGTTTCCGACCGGCGGAAACGTGACTTCGTATCGCTCTTCCAGTTCCTTGAATCCTTCGCGGAACATGTTGTAGGTGACGAGTATCTTCTTCATTTTTTACCAAGACATTTTTTTTACGGGGGACAAAAATAGTAAAACCTTGAGTGAAAACAAAGAAGAATTACTATTTTTGTGCTCCTAAAACCAAGTGCATGACATTGAACTATATTTGGATTGGCTTTATTTTGATTGCGTTTGTCGTAGCCCTGTGTAAATTGATCTTTCTCGGTGACACGGAAGTCTTTACACAGGTTATTTTGTCTACGTTCGATTCGGCTAAACTGGGCTTTGAAATAGCTGTCGGTTTGACGGGTATTTTGTCTTTGTGGCTGGGATTGATGAAGATAGGCGAGAAGGCAGGGCTGGTTCAACGCTTTGCGCGCTTGGCCTATCCCGTGTTCGGCAAGCTCTTTCCCGAATTGCCGAAAGATCATCCGGCAACCGGTTCCATATTCATGAATTTTTCGGCGAATCTGTTGGGTTTGGACAATGCGGCTACGCCGATTGGCCTGAAAGCGATGCAAGAGTTGCAAACCCTGAATCCGAAGAAGGACACGGCGAGTAATTCGATGATTATGTTTTTGTGTATCAACGCTTCTGGACTGACGGTTGTGCCTATTACGGTGATGATGTACCGGGCGCAGTTTCACGCCGCCAATCCGTCGGACATCTTTCTGCCCATTCTGCTGACGACGCTCTTTGCTACGCTGGTAGCGGTGATTTCAGTCTGTATCATGCAAAAGATTAATCTCTTGCAGAAAAACCTCCTGTTCTTTTTCGGGGGAATGCTCCTCTTTGTCGGCGGATTGATGGCCTTGTTTCATTCCATGCCGCAGGAGCAGGTTTCCCTGTATTCCACACTGTTTGCCAATGTGCTGCTGTTTACGATTATTTGCGGTTTTATTCTCAGCGGGTTGCGCAGGAAATTGAATGTATATGACCTCTTCATCGAGGGTGCGAAGGAAGGTTTTCACACGGCGGTGAAGATCATTCCCTATCTGGTAGCCATTTTTCTTGCGATTGGCGTCTTCCGCGCTTCGGGGGCGATGGATTTTTTGATTGACGCTCTCCGCGCCGGCATTTCGGCGATGGGGCTGGATACGTCTTTTGTGGAGGCATTGCCCACGATATTGATGAAACCTCTGAGCGGAAGCAGTTCGCGGGGGATGATGCTGGATGCCATGCGGACGTATGGCGCCGACTCGTTTGTAGGGCGTCTTTCCTGCGTCGTACAGGGATCGGTAGACACGGTCTTTTATATTGTAGCGGTCTATTTTGGCAGCGTGTCCATCCGGAATACGCGCTACATGATTCCCTGTGCTTTGCTGGCCGACCTGGCCGGCGCTGTGGCGGCAGTGGTAATGACGTATTTATTTTTCTTTCATTCGGTTTGATTCATGGCAATTATCTTTTATACGGAAGAAGTGAAATGGCCGGCGTTTTTGAAAAAGCGAGCGCTTGGCAAGTGGCTTGGGGACGTTGCTGCAAGCTATGGCAAGCGGACGGGCGCAGTCTCGTACCTGTTTTGCACGGATGAGAAAATCCTTGAAGTGAATCGTTGCTTCTTGCAGCACGATTATTATACCGACATCATCACGTTCGACTATACGGAGGGTGATGTCCTGTCGGGCGATTTATACATTAGCCTGGAGACGGTACGGAGTAATTCGGAACAGTTCCGGACAACGTTTGAGGAGGAATTGCTCCGGGTCATAATTCACGGCATCCTGCATCTCTGCGGACTGAAAGACAAGTCGGCTGCGGAGCAGGCGAAAATGCGTGCGGCTGAGGAACAGGCCCTGAGACTTTTTCTGCGAAACGGGGACAATCTAAAAGAAACAAGATGAGATTTTCGTATGATGTGATCGTGGTGGGCGCCGGTCATGCCGGTTGCGAGGCGGCAGCGGCAGCAGCTAATTTAGGTTCCCGGACGCTCCTGGTTACGATGGATATGAACAAAATCGCGCAGATGAGTTGCAATCCGGCGGTGGGGGGCATTGCGAAAGGACAGATTGTGCGGGAAATAGATGCGTTGGGCGGTTACATGGGAATCGTTACCGACCGGACTTCGATTCAGTTTCGGATGTTGAACCGTAGCAAAGGCCCGGCCATGTGGAGTCCCCGTGCCCAGTGCGACCGGACAAAGTTTATTGATGCCTGGCGTCACATCCTGGAAAATCTGCCGCATCTTTCCATCTGGCAGGATATGGTGACCGGCCTCTTGATTCGTGGCGGGGTTGTTTACGGCGTCCGCACGGCAATGAATGTCGAGTTTCAGGCGAAATCGGTGATTCTGACAAACGGAACCTTTCTGAATGGAAGGCTTCATGTCGGCGCTGTTCAGTTGAGCGGTGGACGTATTTCGGAGCCGGCTGTTTCGGGACTTACCGAACAGTTGGTGTCGCTGGGATTCCGTTCCGGCCGGATGAAAACCGGCACGCCGGTTCGGGTAGATGGACGGAGCGTTCATTTTGACGAGCTGACCGAACAACCGGGAGAAAACGATTTTCGCAGGTTTTCCTATCTCGATTCGATCCCCCGGATGTTGTCCCGGCGGAGTTGCTGGCTGACGTATACGAATGAAGCCTGCCATGAGGTCTTGCGCGAAGGGTTGCCCGAATCGCCGTTATTTAACGGACAGATACAGAGCATCGGCCCCCGATATTGTCCGAGTATCGAAACCAAAATTGTGACCTTTGCCGACAAGACCCGTCATCAGTTGTTTCTTGAGCCGGAAGGCGAAGATACGCAGGAATACTATCTGAATGGGTTTTCCTCTTCTTTGCCGGTCATGGTTCAGATTCGTGCGCTACAGCAGATACCTGCTTTTCGCGACATACAGATCTATCGTCCGGGATATGCGATTGAATATGACTTTTTTGATCCCACGCAACTCTTTCATACGCTGGAGACGAAACGGATTCGAAATCTCTTTTTTGCCGGCCAGATTAACGGGACGACCGGTTATGAAGAGGCAGCGGCGCAGGGACTGATAGCCGGTATCAATGCACATCTTTCCTGTCACTGCGATGGGGCAGGGGAGGGGAAACCTTCGTTTGTCCCGGGTCGCGACGAGGCGTATATTGGCGTGTTGATAGATGATTTGGTTACGAAGGGAGTTGACGAGCCTTACCGTATGTTTACCTCGCGGGCAGAGTATCGTATTCTTTTGCGCCAGGATGATGCGGATATGCGCCTGACTGAAAAATCTGTCCGGTTGGGGCTGGCAGATACGTATCGGCATCAGTTGTTGCAGGAGAAAAAACAGGCCCGTGATGCGCTTGTTGCATTTATTGAGTCTTATTCGGTGAAACCCCATGATGTCCATGACGGGCTGCTTCGGTTGGGGACGGCGCCGCTTGCGCATGGCTGTAAATTGATTGATTTGCTTGTCCGTCCTCAAATTACGCTGGCAAATCTATCTGAGATGCTCCCTCCCCTGGCTGTTGAAATGGATAAAATTCCCTCATCTCGCAAAGATGAGATAATTGAGGCCACGGAAATTGCGGTAAAATACAGCGGTTATATTCGGCGGGAACGACAGATAGCCGATAAGATCAATCGACTGGAAAACACCTTTATTCGAGGCAAATTCGATTATGATGCGATTCAGTCGCTTTCTACGGAGGCACGCCAAAAGCTGTCACGCATTGATCCCGAAACAATCGCGCAGGCAAGTCGTATTCCCGGCGTTTCTCCGAGTGATATTAATGTTCTTTTGGTGCTCCTTGGGCGATAAATTTGAATGTTCCACGTGGAACAGTGCGTTTCTATGAAATAAAAGAAGAAAATGGATGATGACAAATTAGCGTATTTCATAAGCATACTTTCGACTATTCCCGAAAAGCCGGGATGTTATCAGTATTTTGACGAGAAAGGCGTTGTTATTTATGTAGGAAAGGCGAAGAATCTTCGCAGAAGGGTTTCTACCTATTTCCAACAGGAGCCGATGCAACAGAGCCATAAAACGCGCGTGCTTGTAAAACGGATTTGCGAAATCAAGTATG
>JAITQL010000195.1 GCA_031288935.1 Tannerella sp. | reverse complement strand
GTTTCTTTTCTCTGCCGAAAGTTACGGCATATTCCAGTTCGATGCGGTCGGCAGGATATTTGTAGTCATTCAGCAAAATTTCGAGATAGAGTTGCCTGACGGCTTCTTCGGGCGTAAGTTTTATTTCCCTTTTACGGATAAGGCAACTGATATAAGGAATTTCCTTGCCTTTATTGTTCGGTACGCACGATGATGCGCTGTTCAAACTCATGAATTTGCATTAAGCCAAATTGCGCGTGCCTGTAATCGGAATCTTTTAATATTGCGGATAATTGCATACTTTTCAATATAAAATATGTGTGCAAAGGTATATCTATTTTTGAGTTTTTATCCGTAAGAACTCTTTGATCTTACATTTTTAATGTTTTCTTTCTGTTTCTGCAGTCTTTCCACTTCAAATCATACTTGATTGCATTGTTTCATAATCCTTTTGCCATAAATCAATTGTCGAAGAAGGAGGAATAAAATTGATTTTATCAGGAGTACGAATAGATTAATCAACTTCTTTCATAGCAGGTAGCGTTCTTCGGTGTGCTACGATGGTCTTGTATGACTTTTTTTCGTGTGCCGTCTCCGGTCTGAAAACCCTGCATATCCCGGCCCAACGGCAACGCCTTGGGTCAAATTCGTGCGCACGTGCGGAAGAAAATTTCCACACGTGTGGAAGTTTTTTTCTACACGTATGAAAATTTATCTGCGCACGTGTGGAAATTTATCGCGATACGTATGGAAATGCGACAGGTGAATATGGAGTTGTAAGTTGGGGCAAAACGAGGGCTTTTTAATCTTGATGGATTTCAAGCCTTGGCAAATGACACGAAAAAACAAGCGCGGTTTCGGATCACATCACGCGTGTTGTTTTTGCCGTTCTGTTCACGAAGGGTTTTCAACAACCGGTGCAAGCTCTGCCCAATGTCACCTCCCCTTGAATGTTGAACGCTTGAGCGCTGCGCCGTCAGGCTGTTTTATGCGCCACGGCGTACAGCACGGTGTCGATTGCCAGTTTCTTGTGCACCCTGAAGTAAAAGCGGTATTCGGGCGCCAGCGACCGGATGTAGGCCGGAATGTCCGTCAGGTCGCTTTGCCTGTGATAAATGCTGATCCCCAAAACAGGCCGGTGGGCGCGGATCGTTTGCTCGGCGCCACGCAAGGCCATCAGTTCGGCGCCTTCCACGTCCATTTTGATATAGGTCACCGGCTGTCCGTCCACAATGCGGTCGATGGTGTCCACCTCGACGGTTTGCGGGGCGTCGTCCGTAATCATCGACAGCATACTGCCCTCCGCCTGAAAGGGCAACCGGCCGGTAAAGCCGTAAATGCCCTTGTTGATCAGCTGAACGCCGGTCAACTGCCGTTCCGCGACGTAGCGCGTCAGTTGGCGGAAGTTCGCGGCGTCGGGTTCGGCCGCCCAGATACGGCGGTAGCCTCCGCCGGTCGCTTTCAGGAAGTCGGCAACGGTATCGCCGGTGAAGGCGCCGCAGTCGAAGTACGATTCCCTGTCCGTCAGCGTGAAGAATCCCGACGGGAAATACTGTACCTTGTCAAAGTAAGGCGGGATGTACTGCATGTCCTGACGAATCTTGCCCAGCAGATAGGCGACGAAGGAATCTTTCGAGCGCGTGTCCGAAAGGTTTTCGTAAAAGGATTCCAGCTGCGCCCGGTGTTCCATGATGAAAGAGGGCGTGACGGGTTCCATGTCGAATATTTCGGACAGGTAGTCCACCGACAGGGCGTTGCGGAATTTCCGGGCGACGGGATCGACCCGGCTGTAGCCTTTGACAAAGCCGATGATGACGTGGTATGCCGCGAAGTGTTCATCCACATCCGCCACGCTGCAAACGTCCGTTCCCGACAGGGCGGGGAGATCGGCTGCGACGGGCGGACAATCCCCGTCCACGGCAATCCGGGCGATGCTCAGCCCGTTTTTCGCCAGTTTTTTGGCAATCTGGCCGCCCACGTCGCCGGCAGCGCCGTACAGGATCACCGGACAGGACGAACGGCGCAGCATTTCAATCACGGTATCGTCTCTCCCTGCGATATCCGGTTTCAACAGTTCCTTAAAATCCACAGTTTATTTATTTAACGGTTTGATGTATTCCATTTCTTTGCGCCGCCCGGACAAGGGCTTTCCCGTAGGCGCCGTCGTAGCAGGCGATGAACCGCTTCCATTCCGCCTTGGCCGCCAGGTCGAAACAGGCGGTGCGGATCGTGTCCCGTTCCGCCTTTTCCTTCGCGTTCAGGGCAAGCAGGATACGGACAATCTCGTCCGTGACCTCGAGGTAATTGTCGTCCGTGCGCCGGACAACGGCGACGCCCTCTTCGATCCGCTCGCCCGAGACAACGGTTTTCGCCCACGCGCCGAATCCGGCCAGGCCGGTCGTCACGGTCGGGACGCCAAAGGCAACGCTTTCCAGCGGCGTGTATCCCCACGGTTCGTAGTAGGAAGGGTAGACGGTGGCGTCCATTCCGATCAGCAGGTCGTAGTAGGGAAGATTGAATATCCCGTCGCGGCCGTCCATGTAGCAGGGCACGAAGAAGATTTTCAACCTGTCGGAGGGAAGGTTGGCGAATCCGGCGTGGAAGATAAAGTTCATCACGCGGTCGTCGGCCATCTGCCGCAGCCAGTGCGTGAGGAAGGGCGTCTGCATGGGACCGCTCACCGGGAGGTCCTGCTCCAGCGCGGCCTTCAGATCCATCCGCGGCGCGTATACCCACGCGGGCACCAGGATGAAGGCCAGCGTTTCGCGCTTCAGTTCGCCCGACAGGCGGAGGCGGTTCATCACGTCGATAAACACGTCGATGCCCTTGTTACGGTATTCGTACCGTCCGCTGGTCGAGATCAGGAACGCCTCCGGGTCTACCGGCGCGCCGAGCAGCTTTTCCGCTACCCTCCGCAGCGTCTGCCTCGCCTTTTCACGCCCGGCAACGCAGGCCTCGCCCGCCGGAACAAAGTCGGGTTCAAAGCCGTTCGGCGTAACCGCGTCCGGCGTCTTGTCCAGCAGTTGCGTACACTCCAGCGCGGTGATGTCGCTGACCGTCGTGAAACAGTCCGCCTGATGCGCCGCCTGCTTTTCCAGGCCATGTTTGGCCTCCACGTGCAGTTCCTTCGCCATCAAGTCGCCCTGAAACCCCTCCATGCAGCCGTAAAGCGGCTTGCCGTTTCCGGCGATGGAACGTCCGACGGTGGTGGCATGTGTCGTAAACACCGTGGCGATGGCGGGCAGGTGTTTCCGGATATAGAGCAAGCCCATGCCCAGCATCCATTCGTTGAAGTGGGCAATCACCCGTTGGTCTTCCAGGCGGTGGAAGCGGTAGAAACTCCGTATCGTCAGCGCGACGGCAAAGGCAAAGATGCAGGACTCGTCGTAATCGCCGCAGGCAGCGGAAGAATCCACGCCGAACGTTTCCCAGATTTCGAAGAACAGCGCGTCGCGGTCGGGGAAAAACGGTTTGAAATCCACCAGCAGCGCCGGCGGCCTTCCGGAGACGTCCCAGCGTCCGATGCGGACGCGAAGGCGCGGCTCGTGCGCCCGGAGATACGCCGCCCATTCGGGGAAAAGCGATTCGTCGGCCACAAAACCGGCATTGGTCGAACCCAGGTCAGGCCCTACGAAAACGACCTTGCCGGCATACTGCCGGTGCAGCGTCCGGGCCTTGGTAGAAAGTACGGTGTAGATGCCGCCGACCTTGTTGCATACTTCCCAGCTGCTCTCGAACAGCCAGTCCGGACTTGTTTTCTTTTTTTTACTCATGATCGTGTACAGGATAATTGGCGAGCCGCTGTTCGGCCCATGATTCATATTTCGTTCCCGGCCGCCCGCAGTTGCAGTACGGAAGGATGCGGATCCCTCCGCGCGGCGTGAAGAAGCCGGTCACTTCGATGTATTTCGGTTCCATCAGCCGGATCAGGTCTTTCATGATCAGGTTGACGCAGTCTTCATGAAAGGCGCCGTGATTGCGGAAGCTGAAGAGATACAGCTTCAGACTTTTGCTTTCCACCATCCGGACGTCCGGGACGTAGTCGATCCGCAGGGTTGCAAAATCCGGCTGTCCGGTAACGGGACACAGGCTCGTAAACTCGGGACAGTGGAGCCGTACCCAGTAATCGTATTCGGGATGCCGGTTCACAAACGTTTCCAGCAGCTGCGGCGCATAACCGGACGGGTATTCCGTCTTCCGTCCCAGCGCGTTCAATTCTTCTTTCAGGCGTTCCACAGGCTTATACTTGATTTTGTTTATACGGGCGCAAGCGCAGGTACTTCTCCAGTCCTTCGCGACGCAGCCGGCAGGCGGGACAGTGCCCGCAGCCGTCCGCCGGGATGCCGTTGTAGCAGGTCAGCGTCTGCGTACGTACCGTTTCAAAGACGCCCAGTTCGTCGGCCAGCCGCCACACCTCGCACTTGTCCCGGTTCATGAGGGGCGTGTGGATGACAAACTGTTCGTCCATGGCCAGGTTCAGCGTCACGTTCAGCGAACGGATAAACGTATCCCTGCAATCCGGGTATCCGCTGAAATCGGCTTCCGAAACGCCGGTCACCAGATGAAAGATCTGCCTGCTGCGCGCCAGGATGGCGGCAAAGGTGAGGAACACCAGGTTGCGTCCCGGCACGAACGTGTTCGGATAGCCGCCGGGAGGCGCCTCCATGTCCATTTCGATCGAACTGTCGGTAAGTGAATTGGGCGACAGATGCGCCAGCTGGGAAATATCCATCAGATGGAAGGGCGTTTGTGCCCGGTCGGCAATCTTTCGCGCGACCCCGGCTTCGAGCACGTGTTTCTGCCCGTAAGTAAAGCAGAGGGCTTCCACCCTCTCAAACCGTTTCTTTGCCCAAAACAGGCAGGTTGTAGAATCCTGTCCGCCGGAAAAGCAGACAAGCGCAGCATCCGTATCATTCATTTTTTCTTGTTTTTAACGTGGTTATGCAAGCACACGGCCGCAAAGGTACGATAAAAGATTCAACATTCAAGATTCAGGTATGCCGCGGCGGGAAGATGCACCTGTGTTCATGAACGGGCAAGTACCCGCCCGGAGCTGTTTGCAGGCGGTTCGTTTCGCTTTCGCACATGCATTCGCACCGTCCGTTTTTTTCGTACCTTTGCCGTCGCTATCAATAAAATAAAGAAAAATGAGAATCGCAGCGCTGGTATCCGGTGGAGTGGACAGTTCGGTTGTTGTCCACCGGTTGAAGGAGGAAGGTCACGACCCGGTCATCTTTTACATCCGCATCGGAATGGAAGAGAAGGACGGGTACGTGGATTGCCCCGCGGAGGAGGATATCGAGATGACCTCCTTTCTTGCGAAGAAATACGGCTGCCGGTTCGAGACGGTTTCGCTGCACGAGGAATACTGGGAGAAGGTGGTCAGCTATACGATTGATTCGGTGAAGCGCGGCCTGACGCCCAATCCGGACGTGATGTGCAACAAGTACATCAAGTTCGGCTGTTTTGAAGACAAGTGGGGGAAGGAGTTCGATAAAATCGCGACGGGACACTATGCCACCACAACGGAAATAGACGGGAAGACGTGGCTTTCGACGGCGAAAGATTCCTTGAAGGATCAGACCGATTTCCTGGCGCAAATCACAAATCTGCAAATCGCAAAACTGATCTTTCCCGTCGGTCATCTGTTGAAAAGCGAAGTCCGCGCTATTGCGGCGACGCACCACCTGCCGAGCGCCCGGCGGAAAGACAGTCAGGGCATCTGTTTTCTGGGAAAAATCAACTACAACGACTTTATAGAACGCTACCTGGGTCGGCAAACGGGCAAGATCGTCGAATGGGAAACCGGTAAAACGCTGGGCACGCACAACGGATACTGGTTTCACACCATCGGACAGCGAAAAGGGCTGGGATTAAGCGGCGGCCCGTGGTTTGTCATCAAGAAGGACATCGAGCGGAACCTCCTCTTCGTCTCCAACGGTTACGACCCGGAAACGCAATACGGCAGGACGATACGGATGCACGGATTCCACTTTATCACGGAGGATCCGTGGGGCGAGTTTGACGATGCCCGCGAAATCACGTTCAAAATCCGCCATACGCCGGACTTTACGCCTGGCCGGATCTGCCGGACAGGCGACCTGTACCGCATTGACAGCGACCGCAAAATCCAGGGAATCGCACCCGGACAGTTTGCCGTGGTCTACGACCGGCAGAGCCGCCTCTGCATTGGCAGCGGGATGATTCTCTAAATTCAAGGCGCCAATCTTAAACGTGCAAGCGTTAAAAAGTGCGGGATGCAAAATCCCGCACTTTTTTTTCGGGTTTATCCAGTTCCCGGACACCGATACCGAAAGATTTTCTGCATGTTTCGAGTATGAATATGCCTGCACACCGCATTTTTCTGCTGCAAATCACCACGTATACAAGGCAAGGAATTGATAATATATATAAATAACGTGAAAATACAGCCATATCAAAAAAATAAATCTATCTTTGGGCGTTTTTATTTCAAACATAAATGAAAAACGGGGTAAAATACAGAAAGACATGTTTTCTGAAATTTGACAGTGATGAAAAAAACCGGTTTTGCGGTTTCTAAAATTTAGAAGGGATGAAATCAACCGGTTTTGCGGCTTCTAAAATTTAGAAGGGATAAAATCAACCGGTTTTGCGGTTTCTAAAATTTAGAAGGGATGAAATCAACCGGTTTTGCGGTTTCTAAAATTTAGAAGGGATGAAATCAACCGGTTTTGCGGTTTCTAAAATTTAGAAGAGATGAAAACGCTTTTATTTGGAGACAATTTAATAAGAACTGAATATAAATCAATTGAAATGAATTAAAATGGAAACAAAAAAATTTAGTCCCCTGTACATAGGACAGTTAAAACTCAGCCATTTGTTTACGCTGAACAAGTCTACGATTGAAATTGCTTTACCGTTGTACGGTATAGCCGGCGCTTTGATAGACGCTGCTTTTACGCAGCTGCAAACCGTCAATATAGAGCTGGACAAGCGTCTCAACCGGCCAATGAGCAGTATGCTTACTCCGGAATTGAAACAGTTGGAAATCAAACGCGACGGGATTTTTGAGGAAATCAAACGCGATGTAAAGACTGCTGCAAAGAGCAGTGACGTCGCAAAGGGAAATGCCGGCAGAATACTGTATCATTTCCTGACCCCTTACTGGGCGATTGATAAACAGGCGATGAATACGGAAAGCGGTTTGATTGACGAAATGATCGGTCGCTATAACAATGATCAAACACTTGTTGGCAGCGCCGAAATCATAGGTATTACTCCACTCTGGACAGAATTAAATGCCGTGAATATCAATTTTGAAATGCTCTATTATGAACGTAATGCAGAAATAGCCGCCAAGGATGATGCGGCAGGAAAATACAGACGGGAAGGCGTGAAAAGCTATGAAAACTTTTGCACGCTGGTGGAACAGGCTGTAAATCTCACGCCGACGCATGAACTTGAGATCCTGTTCGACCAGATGGATCATCTTCGTAAAACCTATCACGCGCTGGTTTCAAAGAAAAAGGACGACCTGAAGGAAGATTGATTGAATCATCAATATAAACAGTCTTTGCATGGTGAAAATAATATGCATTTTGTGCAGTATACTGTTAGCGGAAAGTTTTGTGCATGTAAAATTTCAATTCTCAAAGTATTTGGCGTTTACAGTGGTATGACAAAATAAAATACCTTTGCTTTGTGATACATGTCACTTTGTGCTATCATTCCATCCTTTATATAATAATGAACTGTGGATAAAACCGGACGGTTTTTACGGTTTCTAAAATCCGGAAGCAGTAAAAACGCTTTTATTTGGCAGTAATTTAACAGGGATTGATGAAGCAATCAACAAAAACAGGGTAATGGAAAAATTGCATATCCGGTTACAGGCAGTATTTTTACCTCTAAAGTAATTGTTGACCGGATCTGTCGGATATGGAGTTAAAACGAAGAGGAGAGATGTATGCAAGACTGCGTCGGAACAACTAAATAATCTGTTTGGCTTTCATTTCAAGATATTTGTTGATCACATTGACTGAAAGCCGGTCGGGAGTGGTCAGCAGGGAATAGATGCCGTATTGACGGAGGATGTTGGTCACGTGCTGCTTCTCGAAAATAAACTTTTCGGCTATCGCCTGCTGGAAATAATCCTCGCCGGTATGTGGCGAACGGGCTGCAAAGGTTTTCAGCTCGGCATTCTCGAAAAAGATTGCCAGTACGACGTGCTGACGCGACAGTTGCTGCATGTAATTCAGCTGCCGTTCCATGCCGGTGATGCTGTCGAAATTCGTATAGATCAGTAGCAGGCTGCGTTTGCTGACATGCTTGTTCAGATGGACGTAGAGCGATGAATAATCGCTCTCGCCAAAGTCAGTCTGCTCGCGGTACAGGCTTTCGAGGATCAACTGCATTTGTCCGGGCTGTTTCGAGGCGGGGAGGAAGGTTTCAAAATTGTCGGCAAACGTAATCAGACCGGCCTTGTCTTCTCTGTGAATGGCGACGAACGAAAGTACAAGCGCGGCGTTGATGGAATAATCAAGCAGTGTCATGCCGTGGAAGGCGGACTGCATGATGCGCCCCTTGTCGATGATACTGTAAATCTGTTGCGACCGTTCATCCTGATAGGTGTTCACCATCAGCTGGTGACGCCTTGCGCTGGCTTTCCAGTTGATGGTGCGGTAGTCGTCGCCCTTGACATATTCCTTGATGTGCTCAAACTCGGTGTGATGCCCGATGCGTCGAATCCGTTTGATGCCCAGTTCGGTCAGATTGTTGCTGATGGCCATCAGTTCGTACCGGTGCAGCATGAGATAGGAGGGATACACTTTGATGTCGACCGGTTCTCCGCAGGTATAGCGCCGTTCCAGCATTCCGAGGCGCGTGGTGACGAAGAGACGGATGTGTCCGAAACGGTATGCGCCGCGCGTGACGGGTCGCAGCCGGTACAGTATTTCTTTTCGCGCGCCGGGCGCCAGATCGGCGTGAAAAAGAATATCGCGCCGTTGAAAAACAACCGGAATCTCGTCCGTCACATCCACGTGCACCGGGTAGAGATAACGGTTTTCCAGCGCAATGCGCACGGGATTCCCGTCGCCGTTGGAAAAGCGGGGCGCACATGTTCGCGACGCATCCACGCCGTTTTTCTTCTTCCACAAAAGCCATCCGTCAAAGACCGCTGCGGCAAGGATGGCCACCACCCCCGTTTTTCCCGGTACGAAAAGAAGCGGCACGAAGTAACCGCACAGCAACAGGACAATGACAATGAAACAACTCAGATAAAATCTCCGGCTCAGATACATGCGTTCAATATTCGGGATGCGGAATTGAAAATTCAAAGCGTCGAAATGCCTTTCGTTACACCCGGTTTTCAATGCTCACGGCTCCGTTCAACATTATTTCGGGACTTCCACCTTTTCGATCAGCCGCTGTACGACTTTCGCCGGCGTATGGCCTTCCATTTCCGCTTCGGCGGTGAGGATCAGG
>JAITQL010000144.1 GCA_031288935.1 Tannerella sp. | reverse complement strand
AAGGATGTGCCGACGGCTTGCTTGCCTTTGAGGATGAAGATGTCGCGGGATGCGGGATGGTTGTGCATGTAATAAGCCGTGATGTTCACGTCCGAAATGATCTGTATGCCGCGCGTCGTTACCATTCCCGCCGAGTCGCGCGGATTCTGCGTCATCCTTATATCGTTTTCCGTTTCGAAATCGTGCTTGTAGAAGGCGTGAGGTGCGATTGTCCGATTGATATCTATCGTATTGCCGCCGTTATAGAGCCGGATTGTCACGTTCGCGGTTGCGTCGGACACGTTCGTCAGCGCAATAAAGGTTGGCCGGTCTAACTTGATATCTGCTGCCACCGTTTCCGACATGTGTGGCGCGACGAACCAAAACTCCGTCTGTCCCTGCGCTTCCGCGGTGTTTGGCAGGATCGTTCCGCCGAAAAGCAGTAATATTAAATACAAAAGATGGACTGTACGTTTCGATCTCTGGAAACGGGTCGTCCGCCCGGATGCGTAATCTGCTGACGGATGTACGCGGATACCCATGCAGAAGTTATTTACTGTCAGTAATTCCATTTTCCTTTTCCTTTCTTGCTAAGCCAGTTGCAAAACTACGCTTCTTTTCTGAAAAAACAGTTTGCAGTAACAATATAAAATGCGCCGCTTAAAGATATTTATATTTCAGGGAAATATTTTCATCTTTAAGACCGGCAAACATTTCGCGCAGATTCCGCAGATGAAAGGGCTAAAACCCCTTTGAGGCGCTGTTTCGTCTGAAAGGAGTTATTTTCATAACCGCAGGCCTTCCGGGTTGCAGACTTGAAAACTAACCGTTTGCAAACCCTGCTCTCTTACTTTCGGCGACCTCGCCCCATTTTCCGGCGGGTTCGCCGAACTTTCCGGCCGGGTCGCCGCATTTTCCGGCGAGGTCGCCGAGCTTTCCGGCGGGTTCGCCGCATTTTCCGGCGAGGTCGCCGAACTTTCCGGCGGGGTCGCCGCATTTTCCGGCGAGGTCGCCGAACTTTCCGGCGGGTTCGCCGAACTTTCCGGCGGGTTCGCCGCATTTTCCGGCGAGGTCGCCGAACTTTCCGGCGAGGTCGCCGCATTTTCCGGCGAGGTCGCCGCACATGGAACTCCTTGAGGAGTTTTCTGTGAAAAACCCCCGGATTGATCCGGGGGCAGGAGTATTGAAAATGAAGAATTATGGGGCGCGGCATCTCATAATTCTTCATTCGTAATTCCCCGGGCTGCTTCGTGCCTCGCAGGGACGGCGGTGTCTTTCGCAGGGACAGCTGTGTTTTTGGCAGGGAATCAAGTGGCGACTGCACTGCATTTCATTCTCCATTTCAAAGACGGAAACCTGTGTCCGAAACCCTCGCGCCCCTCTCTTGTGAAGAGGGGTCGGGGGAGAGGTGAATGGCAGCGTGGCCATTGCCCAAACAACTGCCCGTCCCTGCAAACAACGGAAGGGCAACGCTCTTCAAGCATCAGCACAGGGCAACGCGCTGTGAATCCATCGGCGACCGCCACCCAGGCCCTGAAAGGGCGAAAGCCTTGTATCTTGTCTGCTTACGCCCTTTCAGGGCTTGGGCGTTGTCGCGTCACGTTACACAGGGCGTTGCCCTGTGCTGATGCTTGTCAGGGCGTTGCCCTTCATGGCGGCTGCGCCGCTGGAAACATGCCCCCGTTTGGACGGGATTCGCAATGCGGTAACAGGTATCCTGAAGGGAACACCGCGCTCCGTCTTTGCGAACGCAGGGAAGCAATCCGGCAGTATCACGGCCTTTCATCTGCGAAATCCGCGTTGAAATCCGCATCAATCCGCGTGAAACGGCGCTCAAACTTTTTTTCAACAGATGCCGATATACCGGGTTTCCTGATGGAACGCGAATATAAAATGGCCGTCTTCCTTTAGCGGGAAGACGGCCATTCATACCGGGGGCATTTCAAAGGGTCGTTTTCTTTGTTCATTTCCTGAGGGAAAGGCTTCAAGTTTGTTTTTCCTTCCATTGACGGACGATTATTCCCCTCAGATACGAAAGAATACCCGTCAATGGAAAACGGACGTGAAAAAAATAGAACTGCACTTGGTGAAAGTAGAACTGCATTCGGTAAAATGCGACACCCTTCATACCCGTCAGTCGGTCGTTTTCATTCAAAAAACGAATCGGCGGTCGATATGTTGAATATTTTCGGGAGAAAAGGCAACCGCCATACCACCTTGTTGTCGGGGTCTATCTCCAGCAAAACGGGCTGCGTCTTTTCATTGCTCCGCCCGTCCCAGTTGGTGATCAACACGTTCCCGTTTTTGTAGGGGATCAGTTCGCCAACGTACATCAACGCCCCGTAGCTGATGTCTTTCGTCTCCACGGTTCTGACCGCACTGTGGCTCTTCGGATCAAACTCCATGATATAAGGCGTGTCCCCCCCCGTAACCAGCCAGTTTCCGTTCTCCGCCACCGCTACGGAAACCGGTTCGCCACCGCAGTACACACTGTTTATCGCTTTCCCGCTCTCGTTTATCTCCAGCACCTTGTGTTTGTCTATCATCGGGAGCAGATACGTGTTTTGCGCCGTTTTCAGTATATGGCGAAACTGGCGCTTCAGTTCCGGCGTGGCCGTTTGAAACGACAGCTCCTTGACCGGAGTCCCGTTCCTGTCCAGCTCCACAATCCGCGCCGGATAGCCGGCAATGCCCAGCAGGTAGTTTCCCGACTCCAGACAGGTAGCCGAGTAAAGCGCCTCCGATTCGTTCACTTCATACGTCCATACCGTTTCATGACTGCGCGTGATCAGTTTGGCGCCCAGCTTGAAAGCATACAAAATCTCTCCGTCGGGCGTCATATCCACATCGTAACATTCTTCCTCCGGCGTCAGGGGATGACTCCATTCAATCTCTCCCGAGGCCTTGTCAATGATTGCAATCTGCGGCCATCCGGCGCCGCCGATCAGCAGCTTTTCCTTCTTCGTACAGGAAATGCACGGCAAAAGCAATGTCAAACAAATCAATCCTTTTTTTATCGTTTTCATCTTGTTCTGTGAGTTTTAATAAGGACGGCAAAAGTAGCATATTCTCATGGAAAGACAAAAATCTTTCTCCGGCCAGCCTCTATTCTTTATTATTTTTATACTTTTGTGGGCGCATTCAACGGTTGAGCGCATTCAAATGGAAAAGCTATGTTTAAGGAACTATACAGCCGGCTGACCGGTCTCATTTTCAAACCGGCCGAAACGTGGGCGAAGCTAAAGCAGCGGGAGGAAGAACAGGAGACATTCCTTTCGCGTTATCTTTATCCGTTGATGGGGCTGATTGCCCTGGCTGCATTTGTCGGCGTTTTGTTTTCGCGCAAGGAATTCAGTCTCGAAATCGCTCTCAAGTCGGCCATTAAAGCCCTCATCTCGAACATGGGCGGTTTCTTCCTGGCCGTTTACCTGATGAATGAACTTTGGCGCAGTGTTTTTCGCAGGCACAAAGACCGGACGCTGTGGTATTGTTTCGCAGGATATGCCTCGGCGCTGATGTTTGTACTGAGCATGGTACTGGCGCTCCTGCCCGAATTTTTCTTCTTCCGCGCCGCGGTGCTCTACACGGCCTACATGATCTGGGAAGGCGCCCCGGTCTACATGCAGGTCGATGAAAAGGAACGGTTGAAGTTCACGGCCTGCGCCTCCGCCGTTATCATTGTCATGCCGCAGGCCATCGACTACCTGCTGTTTCTGCTGATGCCGGGAATGCGGTTTTAATCCCCAAACCAAATGCAAAATGAGTAAGGAAAAAGCAAGCAACCGGATACAGATTAAAAACAAGCGGGCAACGTTCGACTACGAACTGCTCGACACCTTCACCGCCGGCATCGTACTGACCGGAACGGAAATCAAATCCATCCGTCTGGGAAAAGCCAGTCTGGTGGACACGTTCTGCGTTGTGCAACACAGCGAAGTGTGGATAAAAAACATGTACATCGCCGAATATTTTTACGGCACCTATAACAATCACTCCGTGCGGCGCGACCGTAAACTGCTCTTGAACCGCAAGGAAATACGGAAATTGGAAACAGCCTCCAAAAACAGCGGTTTCACCGTCATCCCGACCCGCCTCTTCATCAACGAGCGCGGACTGGTCAAAGTCGTGATCGCCGTTGCCAAGGGAAAGAGAGAGTACGACAAGCGCGTTTCTCTGCGCGAACGCGACGACAAACGGGAAATCGACCGCGCCTTCAAGAAATAGCGTGCACAAACGGCCGGCGGCCATCTATAAACTAATTGACGACAAGTAAATGAATTTTGAGCAAGTATTGAAAGAGCGTATCCTGATACTCGACGGAGGACTGGGTACGATGATTCAGCGTTTCGGCCTGACCGAAGCCGACTACCGGGGCGAGCGTTTTGCCGGTGTCCCCGTTTCGCAGAAAGGAAACAACGACCTGTTGTGTCTCACCCGTCCGGACGTGATCCGTTCCATCCACCGGCAATACCTGGAGGCCGGCGCCGATTTGATTTCAACGAATACGCTTAACGCCAACGCCGTTTCAATGGCGGACTATCGGATGCAGGCCTGCGTTCGCGACATCAATCTGGCGGCTGCACGGCTGGCGCGCGATGTGGCCGACTGCTTTATGCAGGAAACTCCCGGCCGGCAGGTTTTTACATGCGGATCCGTCGGGCCGACCAACAAGACGGCTTCCATGAGTCAGGACGTAAACGATCCGGCGCGGCGCGACGTTACCTACATGGACTTGCATCGCGCCTATGCGGAACAGACGCAGGCGCTGATCGACGGGGGAGTGGATATCCTCCTGTTCGAAACGGTTTTCGACACGTTGAACGTCAAGGCCGGTCTGGAGGCAGCTCTGCAGGTGATGCGCGACGGCGGACGGCAGCTGCCGCTGATATTGTCGCTCACGCTGTCGGGGAAGGGCGGACGGAGTTTTTCCGGGCAGACGCTGGCTGCTTTTCTGGCATCCGTGCAGCATGTCCCGCTGGCGTGCATCGGACTGAACTGTTCCTTCGGCGCGGCCGACATGCTGCCGCACCTGCGCGAACTGGCCGCCCTGGCGCCGTATTGCGTCATCGCCTATCCGAACGCCGGCCTGCCCAATACGTTCGGCGAATACGACGAGACGCCCGACATGATGGAGACGCATATCCGGCGTTTTGTGGAAGAAGGACTGGTGAATATCGCGGGAGGCTGTTGCGGAACGACGCCGGCGCACATCGCCCGTTATCCGGCGCTGGTGAAAGGCGTTCCTCCGCGCAGACCGAAAAAACGGCCGGAGGCGCTGTGGCTTTCCGGACTGGAATTGCTCGAAGTGAAACCGGAAAACAATTTTGTCACGATCGGCGAACGGTGTAACGTGGCCGGTTCGCGCAAGTTTCTGCGGCTGATCAAGGAGGGCCGCCGGGAAGAGGCGCTGGGCATTGCCCGCAAACAGGTGAAAGACGGGGCGCAGGTGCTCGATCTCAATATGGACGACGGCCTGCTCGACGCTGTCAGCGAGATGACCGCCTTCCTCCACTTGATTGCCGCCGAACCGGACATCGCCCGCGTACCGGTCATGATTGATTCCTCGAAGTGGGATGTGATCGAACAGGGCTTGTACTGCGTGCAGGGGAAGAGCATTGTCAACTCCATCAGCCTGAAGGAAGGCGAAGACGTCTTCCTGGAGCGTGCCGGACGGATACGCAGCCTGGGCGCGGCCGTTGTTGTCATGGCCTTCGACGAGCGGGGGCAGGCCGATACCTTTGAACGCAAAATCGCCGTATGCGAACGCGCATACCGTCTGCTGACAGACAAAGCCGGTTTCCCGCCGCAGGACATCATTTTCGACCCGAACGTGCTGGCCATCGCAACCGGCATGGCCGAACACAACGGGTACGGACTGGATTTCATCCGTGCAACGGGCTGGATCAAACAACACTTGCCGGGGGCGAAAGTCAGCGGCGGCGTCAGCAATCTTTCCTTTTCCTTCAGGGGAAACAACTACGTGCGCGAAGCCATGCACGCCGTGTTTCTCTATCACGCCATTCGCGAAGGGATGGACATGGGCATTGTGAATCCTTCCGTTACGGTGGCCTATGAAGACCTTGAACCTTCGTTCCGCACCTTGCTGGAAGACGTGATCCTGGCGCGCCGTCCCGATGCGGCCGACGAACTGACTGCCTTTGCGCAGCAAAACGTGCAGGGCGTATCCGCCGTGCAGGACGTTCCCGACGCCTGGCGCAGCCTGCCGGTTGACCGGCGGCTGGAGTACGCTTTGCTGAAAGGCGTCGGCGATCACTTGGAAGCCGACTTGCAGGAGGCGTTGCAGGCGCATGGAGGGAGGGCGGTCACCATCATCGACGGGCCGCTGATGAGCGGGATGAACAAGGTCGGCGAACTGTTCGGCGCGGGGAAAATGTTTCTTCCGCAGGTCGTCAAGACCGCCCGCACGATGAAGAAGGCGGTTGCCATCCTGCAGCCGGCCATCGAAGCGGAACAGACGACGGCGGGCGCGTCCAAAGCCGGAAAGATGGTCTTTGCCACCGTCAAGGGTGACGTGCACGACATCGGGAAAAACATCGTTTCCATTGTACTGACATGCAATAATTATGAAGTCGTAGACCTCGGCGTGATGGTGCCGGCCGAGAAAATCCTCGAGGCCGTCGAACGGGAAAAGCCGGACTTTCTCTGTCTGTCCGGGCTGATCACGCCTTCGCTGGACGAAATGGTGCACGTGACGGACGAGATGCAGAAAGCCGGCCATCGCATCCCGATCATGGTCGGCGGAGCGACTACTTCAAAGCTGCATACGGCGCTCCGCATTGCGCCGCATTACGACTATCCGGTGATCCACGTGACCGATGCTTCGCAAAACCCGCCGATAGCGGCCAAACTGTTGAATCCGGCGACGCGCGACACGTTTATCCGCGAACTGAACGAATCCTACGAGCAGTTGCGGCAAACAGCAACGCAGCAAAGCCGGGAACGCAACTTCTGCACGCTGTCCGAGGCGCGCGCCCGGCGTCCGGTAGTGGACTGGACTTCGTACCTGCCGCCCGCGCCGCGGCAAACCGGCGTGCACACCGTGGCGATCCCTCTTGGCGAAATCATTCCCTTCATCAACTGGATATTTTTCTTCACCGCCTGGCGCCTGAACGGTCATTACGCCAGCCTGTCGCAGTTGCATGACTGTCCGTCCTGCCGCGAGTCCTGGCTTGCCCGGTGGCCGGAGGAGGAACAGGAGAAGGCGAAGGAAGCCCGCGACCTGTTCTGCGATGCGCAGGCCTTGCTGAACGAACTTGAACAGCAGGCGGCGGAATGTTGCCACGCGGTGTACGGATGTTTCCCCGCCGTGAGCGAGGGCGATGACATTTGCATCGGCGCGGAACGCCTCCCGACGCTCCGCCGGCAAACGCCGCAGGAGGACGGATATTGTCCGGCGCTGGCCGACTACGTGATGCCTGCCTCGGAAGGACGCACGGATTACGTGGGGGCTTTTGCCGTCACGGCAGGCGCAGGCCTTGAACCGCTTCGCGAGCGGTTTGAAAAGGCGGGCGACAACTATCGTCTGCTGTTGCTCCAGACCTTGACCGACCGTCTGGCAGAAGCGGTGGCGGAATACCTGCACGGGAAAGTGCGTCGCGAATACTGGGGGTATGCGCCCGACGAATCGCTGTCCCTCTCCTCGCTGTTCAAGGCCGAATACCGGGGCATCCGGCCGGCCGTCGGATATCCCTCCCTGCCCGACCAGCAGTTGATTTTCCTCCTCGACCGCCTGTTGCAGACAGACCGCATCGGCATCCGCATCACCGAGAACGGCGCCATGACGCCCACCGCATCGGTTGCGGGCTTCTATTTCGCCCATCCCGAAGCCCGTTATTTCCTGATCGGTCACATCACCGAAGAGCAGTTGCAGGACTACGCCGTCCGTCGCCACGAATCCCCGGAAAACCTGCGCAAGTTTCTAAGCCGAAATATCCCGTGCACAGGATAAGTCTGAAGCGCTGCTTTTCAGGCGAAACAGCGCCTCAAAAAAAGATTCAGCCTGAAATTTGACCTGTACACCGAATTTTATTACTTTTGCTGCCCAAAAACCAGAATACAGTATGATAGAAGTAGCTGAACGTATAGCAAACCTTTCGCCTTCGGAAACGCTGGCGATGTCGCAAAAAAGCAATGAATTGCAGGCACGGGGGATTGACATCGTCAATCTGAGTGTCGGAGAACCCGATTTCTTTACTCCCGACCATGTCAAGGAGGCAGCAAAAAAAGCCATAGACAATAATTTTTCATTTTATTCGCCCGTACCGGGTTACATGGACTTGCGAAAAGCGATTGTAACGAAGCTGAAAAACGAAAACGGGCTGGATTACGGGACCGACCAGATTGTGGTCTCCAACGGCGCCAAGCAGTCGGTGTGCAATGTACTGCTGAGTATTGTCAATCCGGGCGACGAGGTGATTGTTCCCGCGCCGTACTGGGTGAGTTACGTCGAAATGGTGAAATTGGCCGGAGGCGTCAACGTCGTGGTCAGCGCCGGTATCGAGCAGGATTTCAAGATCACGCCGGCTCAGCTTGAGGCCGCCGTCACGCCCAGGACGAAAGCCCTGATCCTCTGTTCGCCTTCCAACCCGACCGGAAGCGTGTACTCGAAAGAGGAACTGCAAGGGTTGGCGCAGGTAATTGCCCGCTGTCCCGGGATGATCGTCCTGTCGGACGAAATCTATGAACATATCAACTACGCGGGCAAGCACGAGAGCATCGCTCAATTTGCCGGAATAAAGGAGCGCGTCGTTGTGATCAACGGGGTGTCCAAGGCGTATGCGATGACCGGCTGGCGCATTGGCTTTATTGCCGCGCCGCTGTGGATTGCAAAGGCGACGAACAAGTTGCAGGGTCAGTATACGTCCGGGCCTAATTCGATTGCCCAAAAGGCGGCGGCAGTTGCCTTTTCCGCAGACCAGCAGTGTGTGGAAGACATGCGGCAGGCGTTTCTTCGCCGCCGCGACCTGTGCCTTCGCCTGATCGGGGAGATTCCGGGCTTGAAAGTCAATGTGCCTCAAGGCGCCTTTTACCTCTTTCCCGACGTCAGCGCCTATCTTGGCAAAAGGGCGGGGGATTACCGGGTAAATACGGTGGTGGATCTGGCGATGTATCTGCTGGAAGCCGGTCATGTAGCTACCGTGGGAGGCGCCGCGTTCGGTGCGCCCGCGTGCATCCGGCTGTCTTACGCCACTTCGGACGAAAGGCTTGTCGAAGCCGTCCAACGTATCAGGGACGCGCTGGCAAAGCTGGCCTGAGCGTTCAAGGTGTAAAAGTTCAAGGTGTACGCAGGGTAAAGACTTGCGAACACTTGAACTTTTTTATTGCCCGGAGGCGTTCAGTCTTACTCCTTACATTGTTTGACAATTATAAAGTGTATTTATCAGTCCGAAAAGAATAAATCGTTTCATCTTCCGTTTTCTCTCTGTAATTATAATATTAAACATGACTTGTGTCACAATGAAAAACAACTATTGTGTAATTATGGGTGGCGGCATTGGTAGCCGCTTTTGGCCATTCAGCCGGGAGGATCGTCCGAAACAGTTTCTGGATTTTTTTGGCATTGGCCGTTCGCTTTTGCAGATGACGGTTGATCGCTTCGCCCGGCTTGTTCCTATGGAGAATATCTATGTCGTAACGAATCACCGGTACGCTGCGCTTGTCAGGGAGCAGTTGCCCTTGTTGCGCGACGACCAGATTTTGCTCGAGCCTGTGCGCCGGAATACGGCGCCTTGTATTGCCTATGCGTCGTATCGCATCAAGGCGCTTAATCCGGATGCCAATATCGTCGTTGCTCCTTCGGATCATTTGATTTTCAGGGAAGATGAATTTGTCAGGGAGATTCAAAAGGCGCTGGATTTTGTACGCAGATCCCCTTCGCTTGTCACGCTGGCGATCAAGCCAAGTCGTCCGGAAACGAGCTACGGCTATATCCAAACCAGCGACAGGCGCGAAGGTGAATTTATCAAAGTGAAGACGTTTACCGAAAAACCGAATCTTGAACTGGCGAAGGTCTTTCAGGAGAGCGGCGAGTTCTTCTGGAATTCAGGTCTTTTTGTCTGGAACGTCAACGTTGTTCTGGCTGCCATCCGGCAGTTTTTACCGGCTCTCTCCGCCCGTTTCGACCTTGGAGCAGACATGTTCAATACGCCGGACGAAGCGGCTTTTATTGCAGAACAGTTTGCCTATTGTCCCAATATTTCCATTGACTACGGCGTAATGGAAAAGGCCGATAACGTATACATGCTGTGCGTTGATTTCGGATGGGCGGATTTGGGAACCTGGGGGTCGGTATTCGATATTGCTCCGCACGACGAATCCGGGAACGCTCTGCTGAAGACACGCGCACTGCTTTATGAGGCGTCGGACAATATCGTTGCGCTCGAAGACCGGGAACGCCTGGTCGTCGTACAGGGATTAAAAAACTATATCATTGCCGAGTCGGGGAATGTGCTGTTGATTTGCCGGAAAGAGGAAGAGGCGCGCATCAAGCAGTTCATGGCCGATGCGCAGATCCAGTTTGGCGACGAATTTAAATGACGGTTTAGAACCGGTTACCGTACGGTCTTGCCGCTGACGGCAGGCAGTGAGAGGCGTTATTTTTTCCGTGCGGGAAATAGCGCCTTTCTTCTAAAAGAGAAGGGAAAGAGGGTATGAAGAAAAATGACTGGAAGGAACGGTTGGGCGTGACGTATTCCACGAATCCGGATTTTGAGTTCCGGAGGGATGACGCGGCGGACGAGGCTACGGCGCCGAAGGAGAAACAGCCGCTGCACATCGCACTGGACAGGCGCCATCGCGGGGGAAAGACGGTGACGCTCGTCACGGGCTTCAGGGGTACGGAGGCTGACCTGACGGCGCTCGGCAAGATGCTGAAGGTAAAATGCGGCGTCGGCGGTTCGGCGAAGGACGGCGAAATCATCCTCCAGGGCGATTTCCGCCAAAAAGCGCTGGACATCCTCCTGAAAGACGGCTACACCAAAAGCAAAATAAACTGATTCAAAAATTCAAAGATTCAAGGATTCTAGAATTAGAGGCGACTGCGTAAAGCAGCCGCCTCTAATCTTTGAATTTTTGAATCCTTGAATCTTTCCTATTCTTCGGAGAGGGCTTCGGCTATCTTGCTTTTCAGGTCGTTGCCTCTCAGGTTTCGCGCCAGGATGACGCCGTCGGGGCCGAACAGGATGATGTGGGGGATGCCGTTGATGCCGTACAGGTCGGTGGGAACCGTCCGGGCGTCCAGGATCTGCGGCCATGCGATGCCGTGCGTCCGGATCGCTTCCAGCGTCTCGTTGCGGTCATCCCAGACGGCTACGCCCAGTACCTCGAAGCGGTCGCCGCGGTATTTCCGGTAGACTTCGGCAATGACCGGATTTTCCGCCAGACAGGGGCCGCACCACGACGCCCAGAAGTCGACCAGCACGTATTTGCCTTTCCCGATGTAGTCGGAAAAAGAGACCGGCGTGCCGTCCGCCTTTCCATTTTCGACGGTGAAGTCGGTAAACATCTGCCCGACGGCTGTCCGTTTTTTCGTTTCATTGACCTGCATCCTTTCCGGAAGGGGAGGGACGTTTCTTACATGCGCGCCCAGTTCGGCATACAGGGAATCCGTCTCTTCGGGAGAAAGGTAATTCGTCCAGTCAATGAAAATGCGGCTTCCCGTCAGGTTGTTCCTGTTGGCCTCGAACTGCGCGGCCAGAATCGCATTGTACCGGAGCTGCGCCGTTTGCCGGAGAGCCTCCAGCTGCTCGAACTGCGCTGCCTCGTTTCCGGAGGCGCCTTCCATGATCCGGCCATATTCTTCGGACGAAGAATCATAAAAGTCATTCAGTTCGGCCAGGTAATTCCGCAAGGCGTCGTTCAGCGGCGTCCCGCCGATCAGGGCAGGGTCCGAGAGGTCGACCTCGACCGTTCCCTCCTCGCGCACGACGTTCGTGAAAAGCCTGTCCAGATCCAGCCTGACAAAGGCGCCCGTATCCGGCGTTCCGGTGAAGGTGAACCTGCCGTCAACCACCAGCGCACTGTCCAGCGGCGCCTCCGAATAGCCGTTCATATATACCCGTTGACCGTTAAAGTCGCCATCGGGAACCGTGCCGTGAATCACATACGTTTTTTTCTCCGGCGAGCAGGACACGGCCAACATGCCTGCCAATACAAACCAATACACATTTTTATTCATTCCATCAGATATTTAGTAAATTAAATTTGAAAATTGACAGGCCATGAAATCCGCGCCTGCGGAAAATGCCCCGAATGATTTTTGAAGCTTTCCGCGCCTGCGGAAAACGTCCCGGATGATTTTTGAAGCTTTCCGCGGCTGCGGAAAACATCCCGGATGATTTTTGAAGCTTTCCGCGGCTGCGGAAAACATCCCGAATGATTTTTGAAGCTTTCCGCGGCCGCGGAAAACGTCCCGGACGATTTTTGAAACTTTCCGCGGCTGCGGAAAACGCCCCGGACGATTTTTGAAGCTTTCCGCGGCTGCGGAAAACGTCCCGGACAATTTTTGAAGCTTTCCGCGGCTGCGGAAAACGTCCCGGACAATTTTTGAAGCTTTCCGCGGCTGCGGAAAGCGTCCGGAAAACCTGCGTTCTTTTCCGTGACGGCCTGTCCCGTTTTTTCTGCCTTTCTGTCCTGTTCTTCCCTGCTTCCGCAGGAATTCAGCGCCGGCAGTATGGCGGAAACAAGTAATGATAACGTCGTTTTCATTTGTTGATTGATAACCGTATGATCGTATCTGTTATTTTCTTTGTTCTCCCGTCCGTTGTGACGGCGAAACGATTACGAGGCGGCAAAGATAGTCGCAAAAATTCAAAGAATCAAGGATGACGGAACATTCAGTGAAACGTTGAACGTTTGAACCTCGAACTTTTCTTATGCCGGGCTTTCGGTTGCGGGAAAGCGTATTTCCAGCAGATCCTCCGGTTGCAGGCGGACTGTCAGTATCCCCTCCGACACCGGACAGGACGCGGATTTCCCGTTCAATACGACCGTTATATCCAGCATGTCTTCCGGCAGCTTGATGCGGAAGGCGCCCTCCGCAAGCGCTTTCAGACCGATCTTCCGGCAGTGTCCGTTTTCCCACCGGGCGTTCACTTCGCCCCCGCCCTGCACGCGCAGGCCGCTGAACGATCCGTTTGCCCAGGCAGCGGGCAAGGCGGGCAAAAACTCGATGTAGCCGTTCTGACTTTGTACCAGCATCTCGGCAATGCCGGCGCTTCCCCCGAAATTCCCGTCGATCTGGAAGGGCGGGTGGGCGCAAAACAGGTTGGGATACGTCCCTCCGCCTTTCACATAGTTGAAACCCGTCTGCATACAGGGCGTCAAGAGGTCGGTCAGCAGCTTGTACGCATGTTCGCCGTCGCGCAGGCGCGCCCAGAAGTTCACCTTCCACGCCATCGACCATCCGGTGCTTTCGTCGCCGCGCACCGCCAGCGTTTTTCGCGCCGCTTCCGCAAGGAGAGGCGTCCGGTCGGGAGATATTTCGTTGGCCGGATACAGACCGTAGAGGTGTGACACGTGGCGGTGATGCGGTTCGCTCTCGACAAACGGTTCCAGCCATTCCATGATACGGCCGTCGGGAGCAACGGTGGTCGGCATCAGCTCCGCGCGCTTGGAGGCCAGGACTTCCGCAAAGTCGCTGTCGACGTTCAGCAGGCCGGCCGCGTCGATGACGTTCTGAAACAGCTCGCGCAGAATCTGATTGTCCATCGTGGAGCCGGCACATATGCAGACGGCGTTTCCGTTGGGCATCACGTACGCATTTTCGGGAGACGTCGTCGGCGCCGTGACGGCATACGAGTTGCGCGGGTCTTTCACCAGCATGTCCGTAAAAAACAGGGCGGCCTCTTTCATGAACGGATATACTTCGGCCAGATACGTCGTGTCCATCGAATACAGATAATGGTTGTACAGATGGGCGCACATCCATGCGGCGGACGTATTGGTGGCGCCCCAGGAGGGATGTTCGCCGGGCGCGGTGAACTCCCACACGTTGCCCAGCACATGCGTCACCCATCCGCGCGCATTGTAGAATACCCTGGCGGTGCGGCGACCGCTCGGCGCCTGCTGCTTTGTCCATTCGATCAGGGGCAGGTGCAGCTCCGGCAAGTTGCCCGATTCCACCGGCCAATGATTCATCTGCACGTTAATATTCAGGTGATAGTCGCCGTTCCAGGGCGTGCGAACCGTATTGCACCAGAGGCCTTGCAGGTTGGGCGGCAGACTGCCGGGGCGGGTGGACGAGATCAGCAGGTAACGTCCGAACTGGTAATAAAGCGCCATCAGGGACGGGTCGTTTCCATCCCGGTGAAAGGCCTCCAGCCGCCCGTTCACCGGCAAGGCCTCCTTTTCGGCGTTGTGTCCGAAATCCACCTTGACCCGGTCGAACAGCGCGCGGTAGGCGGCGACATGCTCGCTCTTCAGCTGCTCATAGGGCTTGCCTTCCACCGCATGAAACAGCGAGTCCAATTGCCGGTTCACCTCCGTTCCGAAATAATCGGTCGCCATGCCGACCAGCAGGATGACCTCGGAGGCGTTCTCTACCACCAGCAGCGTATCGCCGGAGATCATCTGCCGGCCGTCGAGCGGCAACACAGCCCGCACCCGCGCTCCGTACCCGACGCCCTCCGGCGCCGTCAGCCGGTCGCCTCCAAACAGACGCCCGCTCATCTGCAAGTCCTTTCCGTCGAAAGAAACGGCATACCGTTCGGGACGGTTCAGCGACAGGCACAGTTCAATCGCCTTTTCCGTATCCGCCCGCAGGCGAATCACGGCAAGGTCGGAGGCAAACGAAGTAAAAACCTCCCGGTGGAAAGTCGTTTCTCCCTTTTTGAACGATACCGTCGCGACGGCCTCGTCAAGGTTCAGTTCGCGCCGGTAGCCGGACACTTCCGCCGGATCGCCGCCGCCGGAACAGGCCACCTTCAGGTTTCCCAGCAGCTGGTAACTGCCGTAGGGTATGTCCGCGCCGTCGCCCCGTCCGCTGCCCTCGCCCCGGCAGACGAAGGTCTCATAGACCAGTTGCTGCGCTTCGTCGTTCCGACCCTCGAAAAGCAGCTTCCGAATCGCGGGCAGCGATCTGGCCGCCGCCGGATTGTCCGCATTCTGCCGGCTGCCCGACCACATCGTAATCTCGTTCAACACAAAATTCTCCTCCTCCACACCGCCATCCGGCATGATGCCGATGCGTCCGTTTCCCAGCGGAAACGTCTCTTCCCATACAGCGGCCGGAGCGTCGAAGTGATACGACAGCTGCGCATTTGTCCGGCTGTTCTCCACCCTGCCGCAACCAAACAAACATATCCCTGACAGGAAAAATAATAGTCTCGTTCTGTTCATAATTCATCCTCCTTGTTATTACTGAAAATTTACGGCAGCAAAAGTAGAAAACAAATCGGACTATTTCCCGTTTTGACGCCGGATTTCTGTAAAAGACGCCTAAACTCTTCCTCCGGACGGGAGACCTCATTCGCCATGCTCCATTCCGTCCGGGATGATGGCGCCTCAAAAAAAGTTTTAGCCGTTTTTAAACGGGTTTCATAAAAAGGATGTATCTTTGCCGCGTGTTAAGAATTTCTACGCATATCGAGCAACTGTTGTTAGTCAACGACTGTGTAATCATCCCGGATTTGGGAGGTTTTGTCCTGCAAAGTCACCCGGCAGTATACGCGGTGGAAGAACATCTTTTCTATCCGCCGCGCAAGGAAATTGTCTTCAATCCGGCGCTCAGGCACAACGACGGCTTGCTGTCCGAATCCTACATGCAATTCTACGGCATGGACTTCAAGGATGCACAACGTTCGCTGAAAAAGGATATTGAAGACCTGAAAACCGAACTGGAAAGAAAAGGCGGTGTTTCACTGGGAGCAGTCGGGTCTTTCCAAAAAGGGAAAGAAGGCAAGTCCCTCTTTCAGCCATGTGCCGATCCGTCTGTCTTCAGCATAGAGGCCTACGGGTTGGAGATGTTTCACCTTCCTCCGTATCAGATGACCGGAGAAAAGCGTATGACCGCAACGAAAATAAAGCATACAACCGGGCGCGTATTTTACCTGCCGGTTCATCGTGCAATAGTTCACGGCACGGGTCTGGCAGCAGCATCCGTCGCCTTGTTCCTGCTGATTTCCACCCCGGTGAAAGAGGTTGACCGGACGGCTTACACCGCGGGGTTTACCCTGTCGGAAATCGTGCCGCAACCGGCTTCGACGGTTGAACAGCCTGTTCCCGTCGCTTCGCCCTTGTCGGAGGAAATATCCCTTACGCCCTCCCCTCCCGCACCGCCGGTTGTTTCCGAAACCGCACCGCCGTCTGTCGCTGCTGCTCCTTCGCTGCAACAGCCGGCCGTTCCGGTACAGCCGCAAAAGACATACTACGTCATCATCGGCAGTTTCCGTACGGAAAAGCAAGCGGAACAATTCAGGACGGAACTGTCCGTGTCCGATTGCAAGGAAACAGGTATCGTGACGCAGGATAAAAATATTCGGGTATATGCCGCCAGATACGGACGGCGGGAAGAAGCGGAGGCATACCTGTCCCGGCTGAGAACGAACGGGAAATTTAAAAATGCGTGGCTGTTTGCCGGTCGGTAAAGAGGAGAGACGCATCAGGGAAAATCGAGATGAAAATTATAATGACAAGATAACGATTTAAGTTTTATTTTTATGACAGTATTGAATGAAAAGCTTTTTTCGGAGTTTGCGCCTGTTTCCACGGAAGAATGGATGGCGAAAATTACGGCAGACCTCAAAGGTGCGCCATTCGAGAAAAAGCTGGTTTGGAAAACGGGCGAAGGATTCAATGTGAATCCGTTCTATCGGGCAGAGGATATTGAAAAGCTGAAAACAGCTTCTTCACTTCCCGGCGAGTTCCCTTACGTTCGCGGAACCGGAAAGGAAAATGACTGGAATGTGCGTCAGAACATTGACGTAACGGATTTCAAGGCGGCTAACAAAAAAGCGCTTGATATTTTGCAAAAAGGAGTTACTTCTTTGGGTTTCCATTTTGCCGGAGACCAGGTGAACATGGAAAATTTGACTTCCCTGCTGGAAGGCATTTGCCCCGAAGCGGTGGAATTGAATTTCAAAACATGCAATGCCAAAAACGAAGCATTGGCAGGCCTGCTGGCAGATTATTTCGAAGCGAAAGGGGCAGACCTCGACAAATGTGCCGGCTCGATAGGCTTCAATCCCTTCAAGGCGCCGCTGGTAAAGGGTATGGCAGCCGACCGGTGGGTCGAACAGGCTGTCGCGGTGCTGAAAGCGGGAAAAGCGTTGCCCAAATACAGGACACTGGCCGTAGACGCTTGTCTGCTGAGCGATTCGGGAGCGTATATCTCCCAGGAACTGGGCTACTCGCTGGCATGGGGAAATGAACTTGTCGCCAACCTGGTTGACGCCGGTTTCACGCCGGACGAAGTGGCTGCAAAGATCAAATTCAATTTCGGTATCAGTTCCAATTATTTTCTGGAAATCGCCAAGTTCCGCGCCGCCCGCTGGTTATGGGCGGAGATCGTGGCTGCCTACCGGCCGGAATGTACCTGCGTCTGCAAGATGGAGGCGCACGCGCAGACATCGGACTGGAACCAGACGCTGTATGATGCGCATGTGAACCTGCTCCGTACGCAGACCGAAACCATGTCGGCTGCCATTGCAGGCGTCCAGTCCATATCGGTCACGCCATTCGACAGCGTTTATCAGACGCCCGACGACTTCTCGGAACGCATCGCCCGCAATCAACAACTCCTGCTCAAGGAAGAATGTCACTTCGACAAGGTAGTGGATCCTTCGGCAGGTTCGTATTACATCGAGGTATTGACGGCTTCGCTGGCCGATGCGGCCTGGCATCTTTTCCTCGAAACGGAGGACAGGGGCGGTTTCCATGTTGCGGTGAAAACCGGCGAAGTGCAGAACGCCGTCAACGCTTCTTCGGCCGCGCGCAGAAAAGCGGTGGCCACGCGCCGCGAAATCCTGCTCGGTACGAACCAGTATCCGAACTTTGCAGAAACAGCGGCTGCAAAAATCAGCTGTGCGTGCGATACATCCTGCTGTTGCCTCAATGGAACGGAGATACCGGCGCTCGATTTCAGTCGCGGCGCTTCCGCGTTTGAAGACTTGCGTCTGGCTACCGAGCGAAGCGGTAAAACGCCCGAAGTCTTCATGCTTACGGTCGGTAATCTGGCCATGCGTCTGGCGCGCTCGCAGTTCTCGTGCAACTTCTTTGCCTGCGCCGGATACAAAGTGATTGACAATTTGGGATTCGATACCGTCGAAGCCGGTGTGGAGGCCGCGTTGAAAGCCGGCGCCGGGATTGTCGTCCTGTGTTCAAGCGACGATGAATACGCCGAATACGCACCGGCTGCTTACAAGGCGCTGGCCGGGCGGGCGGAATTTGTCGTAGCCGGCGCGCCTGCCTGTTCCGACGAACTGAAGGCGCAGGGCATTGTACACTTCGTGAACGTGAAAAGCAACGTACTGGAGACGTTGAAAGAGTTTAACAGAAAATTGGGGATTGAATAGATATGAGACCGGATTTTAGAACGATAGACATAAAGACTGCCGGATTCGTTGCCACAGATGCAACGGAGTGGGCAAAGGCCAACGGCATCGCCGCCGATTGGAAAACGCCTGAACAGATTCAGGTGAAATCAGTATATACGAAAGACGACCTGGACGGAATGGAGCATTTGAACTATGCCTCCGGCCTGCCGCCTTATCTGCGTGGCCCGTACAGTGGCATGTATGCCATGCGCCCGTGGACGATCCGCCAGTATGCCGGATTCTCGACCGCCGAAGAGTCGAACGCTTTCTACCGCCGCAATCTGGCGTCGGGACAGAAAGGCCTCTCCGTCGCCTTCGACCTGGCTACGCATCGCGGCTATGATGCCGATCACGAGCGCGTCGTCGGCGACGTCGGCAAGGCCGGCGTTTCCATCTGTTCGCTGGAAAACATGAAGGTGCTGTTCGACGGAATCCCGTTGAGCCAAATGTCCGTGTCCATGACAATGAACGGCGCGGTGTTGCCGATACTGGCCTTCTATATCAACGCAGGACTGGAACAGGGCGCCAAGCTCGAGGAAATGTCCGGCACGATACAGAACGACATCCTCAAGGAGTTCATGGTACGAAACACGTATATCTATCCGCCCGAGTTTTCCATGAAGATCATTGCCGACATTTTCGAGTACACCTCTCAACACATGCCCAAGTTCAACTCCATCTCCATCTCGGGCTACCACATGCAGGAGGCCGGAGCAACGGCCGACATCGAAATGGCGTACACGCTGTGCGACGGCATGGAGTACCTCCGCGCCGGTATCAATGCAGGCATCGACGTGGATGCGTTTGCCCCGCGCCTGTCTTTCTTCTGGGCGATCGGGATGAACCATTTCATGGAAATCGCCAAGATGCGCGCGGCTCGAATGTTGTGGGCCAAGATTGTGAAGAGTTTTGGCGCCGGGAATCCCAAGTCGCTGGCGTTGCGGACGCACTGCCAGACGTCGGGCTGGTCGCTCACCGAGCAAGACCCGTTCAACAACGTGGGCCGTACCTGTATCGAAGCGCTGGCCGCCGCGTTGGGACACACGCAGTCGCTGCATACCAATGCACTCGACGAGGCCATTGCCCTGCCGACCGACTTTTCGGCGCGCATCGCCCGCAATACGCAGATATATATTCAGGAGGAGACGCAGATATGCAAAGAGACGGATCCGTGGGCAGGTTCCTACTATGTGGAAACGCTGACGAACGAACTGGTGCATAAGGGATGGGCGCTGATACAGGAAATCGAAAGCATGGGCGGCATGGCGAAAGCCATCGAGACCGGCCTGCCCAAGATGCGTATCGAAGAAGCCGCCGCCCGTACGCAGGCTCGCATCGACTCCGGCACCCAGACCATTGTCGGGGTAAACAAATACCGTCTGGAGAAAGAAGCGCCTATCGACATTCTCGAAATCGACAATACGGCAGTGCGGGAAGAGCAAATCCAGCGTCTGCAGGAATTGCGCGGCAAGCGCGACGAGGCAGCCGTCAAAAAAGTGCTGGAAGAAATCACCGAATGTGCCCGCACCAAACAGGGGAATCTGCTGGATTTGGCAGTAAAGGCCGCCGGACTGCGCGCCACCCTGGGCGAAATATCCGACGCCTGCGAAGCCGTAGCAGGACGTTATAAAGCAATCATCAGAACCATATCAGGAGTGTATTCATCAGAAACAGGAAAGGATGCAGACTTTGCCAAAGCCTGCAACCTGGCAGAGAAATTTGCACGGAAAGAAGGTCGCCAGCCGCGCATCATGATTGCCAAAATGGGACAGGACGGGCACGACCGCGGGGCGAAAGTAGTAGCCACGGGTTATGCCGACTGCGGTTTTGACGTCGACATGGGGCCGTTGTTTCAAACGCCGGCCGAGGCAGCGCGTCAGGCAGTGGAAAACGATGTGCACGTGCTGGGCGTTTCGTCGCTTGCCGCCGGACACAAGACGCTCGTGCCGCAGGTCATCGAAGAGCTGAAGACGCTTGGCCGTCCGGATATCCTCGTCATTGCCGGAGGCGTCATCCCTGCCCAGGACTACGACTGCCTTTACCGGGCAGGCGTAGCTGCCATCTTCGGCCCGGGGACATCCGTGTCCAAGGCCGCCGTGCAGATACTGGAGATCTTGCTCGGCGAATAAACGGGAACGGAATGAACACCGGCGCCGGGAGGTGTGCCTGAAGCCGCCTGCTCGAAAAGTATCGGACAGGAAGAAGAGCAGAGAGCGGACGGGCTGAAATGAAGAAGGGCAGAAAGGATTTTCCTTTCTGCCCTTCTGCTTTTTTTCGTTCCGGTTTTACCGGATGATGATCTTTTGGCGCAGGCCGTCGTTCAGCGAAACGATGTACATGCCCGGTGCAAGCGGAAAGGACGTCCGTCCGCCCGTTATCTCCTGCTGCCGGTACAGCTGGCCCGTCAGGCCGTAAATCTTCACCGTCGAACGGTCGCCCGAAGGCAGTTCCACGTACAGCCGGCCGCCTTCCGACCAGATCGCCCGAACACCGTCCTCTACCGGCGATACGCCCACGCCGCCGGACTCCACGTCCGCCAGGCGCTCCACGCCCAGATACTGAATGTCCAGCGGCTCCACCACGTTGTGGAAAGTCACCGTGATCGAACCGTCCGCCTGACGGAGCATCTCCGTGCCGCCGCCCTCGTCCAGAGGAGCCGAACCCGTCACGATTCGAAGGTTATTCAGCGTATAACCCTCCCTCGGATACAGGATCATGAAGAAATCGTAGTGGCCGCGGACGTAGTACACTCCGTACGGAGGCGTCGAGCGCACGCCCTCGTGGTTCGGGACAAGCACCCGGCGCTGTATGATCGGGTCAATGGTTGCGGGACGGGTATACTCGTAGGCGCCCATGTCCACGTAATCGTAGATGATCCGGTTTTCGTTGTCCAGGTCGCTGTACAGGGTGCCGTCGCTGTAGACCGTGTTGGCCGGAGAGGGATTGCCCAGCACGATGTTGACCGGATAGGGATCGACGGTCAGCAGCCGGTTGGAACCTCCTTCCGTCGTCGTGCCGGCGAATGTCAGGCGGTAGTCGCCCTCCTGCATGTTGCCTTCCCCGTCGAAGCCGCCGCGCGCAAAGAAGGGAGACGTGTCCACGTTCGCCCCGCCGTCCTGGCCGGCCGATCCGTCCCAGAAGCC
>JAITQL010000118.1 GCA_031288935.1 Tannerella sp. | reverse complement strand
TGAATTTTTGAATCTTGAATCTTTGAATTTCTCAGATTGCAAACAGGAGGATGTAGAAGGGTACATTTCCATTCCGTAACCGCTTAATTGCCCTGAAAACAAGTTTGCGCACGGCTTGCGGAGTCATTTTCAGTAAATGACCGATTTCTTCATACTCCAGTTCCTGCATGAAACGCAGATAAACGGCCTCCCGCTGGCGATCGGTAAGCGTATTGAGCAAGGCGTCGATTTTCCCCTGAAGCAAGACCTGTTCTTCCTCGGCAATCAGATCGTCCAGAATGGTGGTTTTGATGGTAAAGGACATTTCTTCGGACGGCTCCTCCTCCGAGTTGTGAAGGGTGGACTTGTAAATATCCAGCAACCTGTTTTTCAACATGCGGAACAAATAGCATTTCAGATTGCCGACATCCGCCAACTGGTGTTTGCGGACATAGATGACGTAAAAAATGTCCTGAATGGCATCTTTCAACATTTCCCTTTCAAAACCCAGTCCGGCGCCATATCCGAACAGTCTGTCCGCATATTTATTATAAATAGACGAAAAAGCATGGTCGTTTCCGGCAAGAAAAGAACGTAACAATACGGCGTCTTCCTCATTACCGGCACCAGTGTTCGGGCGATTTGCGGCAAAATTCTTCACGGTCTGTAATTTTTACTTGTGTTAAAAAGAAAGGATTGAACACTGCCGGCGCCATACTGTGGGACGTATGTCCGCGACATGAAGGAAACCATGTATGCAGACAGCCCGGCGACGGGTATACAGGCAACAGCGGGTATGCGCGAGCAAACAGCAAAAAGAGTTAACCGGATACCCAAAATCATCCGGTTTACTCGTATGAAATGCAATAAATGGTTGAGTTTTAGGTTTACCCCCCCCATTAATTCTTTATTGGTTTTATGATCTATCATTATCAATAATGTCTTTTCCTGCGGCGCGGGTTATAATTTTCCAATTAGGCGCAAAAATAAGTTTTTCTTTTGATAGAACAAAAGAAAAGGAAAAAGAAATTTCATTCCGGCGGAAGTCAACGAGGCCTGAACAGATCCCGCACACAGTTTTTGTTTATTGCTTGCACCGGGACGGAACGGTTACATCGGAAAAGCGCTTTGCCTCCGTTCGGAACGAGGACATAAAAATAAGACTGCGACAGCGGAATGACAGCGTTTTCGTAATAGAAAACAAAAAAGGTCAAGGCCGGAAGTTGCACTTGCACGGATCCCTGAAAAGTGTTTACCTTTGCCGTCCCTGAAATGTAATGAATAAAAAGTATGAACCGTTTTACATCGTTGATTACCGCCCGCCGGAGCACGCGCAAATTTACGCCCGAACCGCTCTCGGCCGAACAGGCGGAATTGATTCTGAAGGCCGCCCTGATGGCGCCGACTTCCAAAAGTTCCTTTTCGTGGCAGTTTGTGGCCGTTGAAGACAAGCCGACGCTGAAACGGCTGGCCGGATGCAAAAGCGTCGGCGCGGCGTTCATCGAACAGTGCGCGCTGGCCGTCGTTGTGGCCGGCGACCGCACCAAAAGCGACGTCTGGATAGAAGACGCCTCCGTGGCCTCCATCTACATGCAGTTGCAGGCCGAAGACCTGGGGCTGGGAAGCTGCTGGTGCCAGGTGCGCGGACGCAGCGCCGGCGACGGCGCGGATGCCGAACAGCAGGTGCGTGACTGGCTCGGTATTCCGGATACGTTCGGCATCCTGTCCATCATCGGATTCGGACACAAGGATCAGGTGCGCAAACCGTTCGACGAAGCGCACCTGCTGTGGGAAAACGTACATGCGGATCGCTGGTAGCCGTCGGGTATGAAAGTCGTTTCCATCGGATCGGGGAATGTAGCCGTCCATCTGTTGCCGGCGTTGCAGCGGGCGGGATGCGAGACGGTGCAGGTGTACAGCCGCAGCGAGGCGCGGGCGCGGGCGCTGGCCGGACGGCTGGGCGCGGCGTGGACGGCGGACGCGGGCAGGATCCGCACGGATGCCGATCTCTACGTCTTTGCCGTGACCGACGACGCGCTGCCGGAACTCGCCGCACGGATACCGCCCAACGGCGGGCTGTGGATTCATACGGCGGGAAGCGTGCCGATGGACGTCTTCAAAGGCCGTGCCGGGCGTTACGGCGTGCTGTATCCCCTGCAAACGTTTTCCGGCAGCCGCACGACGGATTTCCGGCGGATTCCCTGTTTTGTGGAAGCCTGCCGGCCGGACGACGAGACCCTGCTGTTCCGGCTGGCCGCACAGCTGTCGGACTGCGTGCGCACGCTGGCTTCCGACCGCCGGAAATACCTGCATCTGGCTGCCGTTTTCGCCTGCAACTTCAGCAATCACATGTACGCGCTGGCCGGCCGGATTCTGGCCGAACAGGGTCTCCCGGCCGACGTGCTGATTCCCCTTGTGGACGAAACCGCCGCCAAAATCCACGACCTGACGCCCCGGCAGGCGCAGACCGGGCCGGCCGTCCGCAACGACCGCAACGTCATCGAACGTCATCTGTCGCTGCTGACCGACCCGGACATGAAAGAAATTTATCAACTCCTCAGCCATCATATTTATAAAGAAACAAGACATGAGTAGTATACCCTACGATTTACGCAAAATCAAGGCGTTCGTGTTCGACGTGGACGGCGTGCTGTCGTCCGACCGCGTTGCGCTGGCCGAAAACGGCGACCCCATGCGCACCGCCCACATCAAGGACGGCTACGCGATGCAACTGGCCGTCAAGTACGGCTACGCGACCGGCATCATCACCGGCGCATACACCGAAAACATCCGCACGCGATACGCCCGTCTGGGCGTGCAGCACATCTACCTCTGCAGCGCGGTGAAGATACGCGACTACGAAGATTTCCTCCTGAAAACGGGCGTGAAGGACGAAGAAGTGGCCTACGCCGGCGACGATATTCCGGACTACGAAGTCATGCTGCGCGCCGGTCTGCCGGTTGCGCCCTCCACGGCCGCGCCCGAAATCAAGGCCATCGCCAAATACGTATCCTCCCTGCCCGGCGGCGAAGGCATCGCCCGCGAAATCATCGAACAGACGCTGAAGGCGCAGGATCGCTGGATGAGGGGCGAAGCCTTCGGATGGTAAAAGAAAAACCGTAACAGGCTTCGGAGAACTGCCCGAGGGATGAAAACGGCCGGAAGGGATGCCTTGTACACAGGGCAAACCGGCGACCGGGTTCCACTGGAGTGAAATTACTGCCTGTTTCGGGAAAAAGTGATCCCGCGAAACGGCAATAAAAGAGTGAAACGGAAAAAATCACCTATCTTCGCGTTCGGAAAAAAAAGAGAAAGACAGAGGTATGAAAGAATATTGTTTTGAAATTGAAATGAAGGTGCGCGATTACGAGTGCGACCTGCAAGGCGTGGTAAATAACTCCAATTACCAGCGTTATATGGAGCATACGCGCCATGAATATCTGGAAACGCTGGGCGAGAATTTCGGCGCCATGCACGAAAAAGGCGTCGATGCGTTTATTTCGCGGGTCGACATCCGGTTCAAACATTCGCTGCGGAGCGGCAACCGGTTCCGGTCGTGCCTCAACTTGCGGAAAGAGGGGCCGAAGCTGGTGTTTGAACAGGACATTTACCGTCTGCCGGACGGCGTACAGGCGGCTTCGGGGCGGGTGGAATCGGTCGTGGTCGAGAACGGGAAGCTGACGCGGGGCGAATTTTTTGACCGCCTGATCGCGCGAAAGAAAAACCCGGAGCCATGACGGACGACAAGCGGAGGTATGCGATAGCGCTCGGCCTGCTCAAAGGCGTCGGCGACGTGCTGGCGCGCCACCTGCTTCAGCATTTCGGAAATCCGGAACCCGTTTTTTCTGAAAAGAAGCATCTGCTGGAAAAGGTGCCCGGCATCGGCAAACAGACGGTCGCCAAGATCGTCGCATCGCGTGCCGACGCCCTGAAACTGGCCGAAGAGGAGCTGGCGTTTGTAGACAAAAACAAAATCCGCGTCTATTCCATTTTGGAAGACGACTATCCGTATCGCCTGCGCGAATGTCAGGATGCGCCGATGACGTTCTATTTCAAGGGGCGGGCGGAGCTGAACGCCGCGCGCGTGATCAGCGTCGTCGGTACGCGCAACGCCACGGAATACGGTCGCAGCCTGACGGAGGCGATGCTGAGAGACCTGGCGGCGATGTTTCCCGATGTACTCGTGGTCAGCGGACTGGCGTATGGAATAGACATCTGTGCGCACCGGAATGCGCTGAAAAACGGATTGCCTACCGTGGGCGTTCTGGCGCACGGTCTGGATCGCATCTATCCGGCCTTTCACCGGAATATCGCCGTCGAAATGCTGGGACACGGCGGTTTGCTGACCGATTTTGTCAGTAAAACGACTCCGGTACGCGAAAACTTTTTGCAGCGCAACCGGCTGATCGCCGGACTGGCCGATGCCACGGTGGTAGTGGAATCGGCCGAAAAGGGCGGCGCCCTCGTAACGGCCAACATCGCCTTCTCCTACAGCCGCGATGTGTACAGCTTTCCCGGACGCACCACCGACGAACATTCCTGCGGATGCAACCGGTTAATACAAACAAACAGGGCCGGACTGATCACCTCCGCCCGCGACCTGGCCGAGGCGCTCGGCTGGGATACGGCGAAAAAAACGCCTGGCGCCGCCGATGCCCGACTGCCTTTCCGGGACAGTGTGCCGGATCATCCGCTGCTGGCGCTGCTGGCTGAAAAGGGCGAAATGCAAATCAACGACCTGGCGACCTCCGCCGGCATGCCGGTGTATCGACTCTCGCCGATGCTTTTCGAACTGGAACTGGCCGGCCACGTGAAAGCCCTGCCGGGCAGCGTGTACAAATTAAATCTCTGATCTCCTTTTTCAAAGATTCAAAGATTCAACATTCAAAGATTCAAAAATTAATTCGCCATCATTTGCAAGGGAACCGTGACGACAGCCAAAGTCTCCATGGAAAGATTCAAAGATTCAACATTCAAAGATTCAAAAATTAATTCGCCATCATTTGCAAGGGAACTGTGACGACAGCCAAAGTTTCCATGAAAAGATTCAAGGATTCAACATTCAAAGATTCAAAGATTAATTCGCCATCATTTGCAAGGGAACTGTGACGACAGCCAAAGTATTTAGGGGTAAAAAAGAGCGATAACGCAACGGAGGCACGAAGAACCGTATAGTCCGGCGTGTAATAGATGGTCACGTCGCCGGTGTCGTCGCCGGTGTCGTCGCCGGTGTCGATGTCGTCGGGCGTCAGCGTCTCCGTGTCAATAGGCATGGTGATGTCGCCCGTGAACGGGTCGTCCTTCGTGCCCGCGCCTTCGAGGGGAGGCATCGGGACGTCCGGTTCGACGGCGACGGGCACCGACGCTGTGCCTTCTCCCTCACCGTTCGTGGCTGTAATCACAAAGGTATAGGCCGTGCCGTTGGTCAGTGCCGTAACAGTGATCGGGCTGGCCGGGCCTGTGGCTGCAACGGCGCCCGTTCCTGCAAAATAAACGGTATAGCCCGTGATTGCGCCGCCGTTGTTGGCCGGGGCGGTGAAGTTGACCGTGGCCTGGCCGTCTGTTCATACTGTTCTGATGTTATTAATTGTTACTTGATGAAAATTTCAGTGTTGCCGGACGGGAACCGTTCCGCAGACGCTGCCCAAGGTTGGGCAAGCCGGCGGGAGCGTCCGGAGCGTTTGCCCAAGGCTGGGCAAGGCCGGCGGGAGCGCCCGAAACCGTTTGCCCAAGGTTGGGCAAGTCTGCCGGAGCGCCCGGAAACTCTTGCCCAAGGTTGGGCAAGTCTGCCGGAGCGCCCGAAAAGGCTGTCCGGGGTTGGGCAAGTCGGCGAAAGCGCTCGAAAACGCCTGCCCAAGGCTGGGCAAGCCTGCCGGAGCGCTCAAAATCGCCTGCCCAAGGCTGGGCAAGTCTGCCGGAGCGCTCAAAATCGCTTGCCCAACCCTGGGCAAGTCTGCCAGAGCGCTCCGGCTCACTTGCCCAGGGCAGGACAGGCGTCCGGACAGGGTTTTGCCAGCGTAT
>JAITQL010000081.1 GCA_031288935.1 Tannerella sp. | reverse complement strand
CCAGAGGATCGTTTTCGACGATTTGATCACTTCGGCGTAGAGCGCTTCCGTCTTCGGGCCGATGTCCAGGCCTTCCCAGCCATCCGGTATCCTGTTCACGTCGGCATAGTCCGTTTTGGCGTCGTTGCTGAAGCTGTCGGCTATTTTGGCGTCAACGGCCAGCACAAGGTTCACGCCTTTTTCCTTCGCCTTTTGCACCAGTTCGGTAGCCAGGTCTAACTTGTCGTCTTCGCAAATCGAACGGCCGATCTTGCCGCCTGCCGCCTTCGTAAACGTATAGGTCATGCCGCCGGTAATAATCAGGTTGTCGACCTTGTCGAGCAGGTTTTCGATGATTTCGATCTTGGAAGATACTTTCGAGCCGCCCATGATGGCGGTGAACGGGCGGTTGATGTCATTCAACACTTTTTCGACGGCGAGCACTTCTCTCTCCATCAGGTAACCGAACAATTTGCAGTCGACATCAAAGCAGTCGGCAATCAGCGCCGTCGAGGCATGAGCGCGGTGGGCGGTGCCGAAGGCGTCGTTCACATACACGTCCGCATAGGAAGCCAGCGTTTGCGTAAACAGTTTCTGGCTGGCCTTGACTGCTTTTTTGGCAGCGCTTTTTTCTTCGTCCGAAACGTCTTCCGGCAGGCCGCGGGGTTTGCCTTCCTCTTCGGCATGGAAACGCAGGTTTTCGAGCAGCAGGACTTCGCCCGGCTTCAGGGCAGCCGCTTTTTCTTTGGCTTCCCCGCCGATACAGTCGCCGGCAAACTGTACGTCTGTACCCAGCAGGCTGGAAACATGCGCCAGAATATGTTTCAGCGATAATTTATCGCTTACCCCTTTCGGACGTCCCAGATGAGAGCCGATAATCACGCTCCCGCCGTCGGAAAGGATTTTCTTCAGTGTCGGGAGCGCCGCACGGATGCGCGTATCGTCCGTAATGTTGAAATTCTCGTCGAGCGGCACATTAAAATCCACTCTTACAAATGCCTTTTTACCGGCAAAATTAAAATTGTCAATCGTTTGCATAGTCATATTTGTTATTCGTTTTATATTATACATTATAGAATTATATCAGGTGGGTTTTTCCAACGCGGTGCAAATGTACAAAAAATCTTTTAATCATCCATATAGATTACGCTTTGCAGGAGTTCCGACAGGTCTTTGTCTATTACCGCTTGTTAAATATCCAATATGAATAGTCCATGTTGTACCTAATCATGTAAAACCGCATCCCGACAGGGATGCATCGCTTCTTCTTTAATATTGGGTTGCATACGGTAAATCTTTTTGAGCGCGGTAAAGAATAATCGGGTTGGCAAACTTTTTCAATACGGCATCTACTTTTTTCTGAAAACTGTTTTCCAACAATATTTTGAGTTTAATCAAGCTATCGGGGTCAATCTCATCTTCTATCAAAATATCAATATCATTGGCATTGGCTTCATCTCTTGCAAACGAGCCGAAAACGCCGATTCTTTTCAGATTATACTGCGAAAAAATCCGATTTTCCCGAAGATACTGTTGCAAAACAAGTAAGTTGTTCATAACTGAAAAATTATATGCGGTGCAAAGGGACGTTTTTTTTCCATTTGAAAATTATCCCGTACATTTGCGGGAAATTTTTAATTACAAACTTATGAATGATACTAATCATGCTGTAAACCGGTCGGCAGACAATATTCGCATACTGGCTGCGTCGATGGTTGAAAAGGCAAAATCGGGTCACCCGGGCGGCGCCATGGGCGGCGCCGATTTCGTAAATGTGCTTTATGCCGAGTTCCTGAATTACAATCCCGACAAACCGGACTATCCTTTCCGCGACCGGTTTTTTCTTGATCCGGGACACATGTCGCCGATGCTTTATTCCGTTCTTTCGCTGGCCGGACTGATTCCGACGGAAGAGTTGAAAAACTTCCGTCAGTGGGGCAGTTTGACGCCGGGACACCCGGAAGTGGATCTGCTGCACGGCATCGAAAACACCTCCGGCCCGCTCGGACAAGGCCACGCTATGGGGCTGGGCGCCGCCATTGCGGAACGCTTTCTCGTTGCCCGTTTCGGCGAATGGATGGCGCACAAGACCTACGTCTACATCTCCGATGGCGGTATTCAGGAGGAAATCTCGCAGGGCGTCGGACGCATCGCCGGTCATCTGGGACTGGGTAACCTGATCATGTATTACGATTCCAATAACATCCAGCTTTCAACCAAGGTAGAAGAAGTGGATTCGGAAGACGTGGCTGCCAAATACAAGGCATGGGACTGGCATGTGATCGGCGTCGACGGCTCTTCGGTCGAGGAAATCCGTCAGGCGCTGCGTACGGCAAACGCCGGGACGCAACGTCCGACCCTGATCATCGGCCATACGACGATGGGAAAGGGCGCCGTCAATGCGGCCGGCGAGAACTTCGAAGACCGGGTTTCCACGCACGGACAGCCGCTTTCCGCCGCCGGAGCCGACTTCGCCGGAACGGTGAGGCATCTGGGCGGAAATCCGGACGACCCGTTCGTGATCTTTTCCGAAGCGAAGACGCTGTATGCTCAACGCAAGGAAACCCTGCTGCAATGGTACGGGGAACGCATGGACACGGAAACGCGGTGGCGTGCGGCTCACCCCGAACTGGCAACCAAACTGGACGCTTTCCTGAGCGGCGCCGCGCCGCAGATAGACTACGCCGCCATCGACATGAAAGCCAACGTGGCCACGCGCGCCGCTTCGGCCACGGTGCTGGGTACGTTTGCCGAAAAGATCGAAAACATGATCGTGGCCTCGGCTGACCTGAGCAATTCGGACAAGACGGACGGTTTCCTGAAGAAAACAAAAGCCTTTGCGAAGGGAGACTTCAGCGGGCAATTCCTGCAGGCAGGCGTATGCGAACTGACGATGGCCTGTATCATGAACGGGATGGCTTTGCACGGCGGCGTGATCCCGGCCTGCGGCACGTTCTTCGTCTTCTCGGACTACATGAAGCCCGCCGCGCGGCTGGCTGCCCTGATGCGCCTGCACGTGATCTACATCTGGACGCATGACTCCTTCCGCGTAGGCGAAGACGGCCCGACGCATCAGCCGGTGGAGCACGAAGCGCAAATCCGCCTGCTCGAACACCTGCACAATCACGCGGGCGAACGGTCGACGGTCGTGTTGCGGCCGGCCGACGGCGCGGAAACGATTGCGGCCTGGAAGATGGCCGTTGAAAGCAAACGTCCGGTGGCGCTGATCCTCTCCCGCCAGAACATCAACGACCTGCCGGCTGCCACGGGCGACCGCCGCAGCGAAGCTTTCCGGCTGGCGCAGGGCGCCTACGTCGTCAGCGACAGCGAAGGTACGCCGGACGTGGTGATGCTGGCCAGCGGCTCGGAAGTGGCTACGCTCGTCGAAGGGGCCAAACTGCTGGCGGCCGACGGCATCAGGACACGTATTCTTTCGGCGCCCTCGGAGGGGTTGTTCCGCGATCAGCCCGCGGAGTATCAGCAACAGACGCTGCCGAAGGGCATCGTCCGCTACGGACTGACTTCCGGCCTGCCGGTCACGCTCGGCGGACTGGTGGGTGACAACGGATTCATCCACGGCATGGCGCACTTCGGCTATTCCGCTCCCTATAAAGTCCTGGATCGGAAGCTGGGCTTTACGGGCGAAAACGTGTACGGACAGGTGAAAAAATTAATTGGAAAATAAACGCGACAGAACAGGCAAGGCATTTCACCTTGCCTGTTTTCTGTTTAAAAAGAGACAAAACAGTATGAAAACAATTGGTTTGGCAAGCGATCACGCCGGATTCGAACTCAAGCAGTTCGTCAAGGCATACCTCGAAACAAACGGATTCCCGTACACCGATTTCGGTACGTACACGACGGACAGCTGCGACTACCCGGACTACGCCCATCCGCTGGCCGGGGCGGTAGAAAGCGGCCGCGTCGACGCCGGCATCGCCCTGTGCGGCTCCGGCAACGGCATCAGCATGACGCTCAACAAGCACCGGGGCATCCGTGCCGCCATCTGCTGGAACAGGGAACTGGCCGCTCTGGCACGCGAACACAACGATGCCAACGTGCTTGTCCTGCCGGCGCGCTTCATCGACCGGGACACGGCTGCGGAAATCATGGCCGCCTTTCTGTCTGTCGCCTTCAGCGGCGGCCGCCACCGGACACGGGTAGACAAGATCGCCGTCACAGGGCAGCCTGCCGCCGAATAATCGA
>JAITQL010000073.1 GCA_031288935.1 Tannerella sp. | reverse complement strand
GCTTGAATATACGCGATACGGCAAGCATTAACGAGTTGGTTGTTTTGGCAAATCTCGAATCGTTCAATGCCGAACTGCTGAAACGCGATGCGGACAAAGCCTCGCGATATGCCTGTTTGCACGAAATGGCAGAACGGCAATTAACCCGACTCAACGCCATAGATGCCGAAAAAGGGTTTAGAAAATTGGAGACAAAATGAATACAAACCGTGTCCCCGAAAGGGACATTAAAAATCGGGAGATAAAAAAGATGAAGCAAATAGAACCGGTTTCCAATAAAACGATTGAAACAAGAGTAGAACTCTCAACCTTATGGATTGTGGTAATGCTCAATATGATTTTTGCCGATATTTTTACCATACTGGTTGAACTTGTGAATAAAAACACAATGGAAGAACTGCCGGGCGATGTGATCACCGTAATGGCAATTGCCGCTATCGTTACCAACGTTCCCATTTTGATGATTTATTTGGCAAGAGTTTTGCCATACAAATCCAACAGATGGATGAATATCGTTGCTGCAATTTTCACAATTGTATATGTGACAGGCGGAGGTTCGGCCACCCCTCATTATATTATTATTGCGAGCATTGAAGTAATAATATTGCTAACAGTGATTGTGAAGGCATGGAAATGGAAAAATTAAAATATGAATACTCAATTACAAAAAGCGCTGTTCGGATGCGGTTCTACCCCGTTCGCCCTATCCCCGCAGATTCAACCTGCGCAGCCCGCACAGCGAAAACAAACAAATGATTACGCCCTTGATATTTCAAAAGATACACTGCATTAATTCAATTTTCAAATCAAAAAGAAATGAACTGTTTAAAGAACTCTCCAAAAGTAAACATTGAGCATCTTGCGCTCTGTTTTGTCATTTTCGCCGGAATGTGTTCATGCCGGCAACCGTCCCGCAGTACATCCGCCGACTGGCTGATAGACAACAGCGCCTACCGGTCGGACGTCAGCCTTTCTGCGGACGGGAAAGAGCTGACTGTTTCCAACGGACTGGCAGCCCGGAAATTCCGTACGCTTCCCAATCTGGCTACCGTCGGTCTCTACCAGTTGACGACCGGACAGAATCACATACGCGCTGTCCGTCCGGAGGGAAACCTGGTCATCGACGGCGTTCCGTACAACATTGGCGGGCTGTCCGGGCAGCCGGTGCAGAATTATTTGCTCCCGTCATGGATCGACCGTCTTTCCGCCGATCCGAACAGTTTTCAATATACCGGCTACGAAACCCAAAAGATACGGAAGCGTTTTGAATGGAAAAAACATCCCGAATGGATGTCGCAGGAGGCTGTCTGGCCGCCTGCGGGCGTGGAGTTGACGCTGCACTTCGAGGCGCCCGCGGCGGCGCGGGTCAAAGGCCTTTCCGTCGATGTACACTATGAAATGTATGACGGCATACCGCTGATGTGCAAATGGATCGAACTTGAAAACCGTTCCGGGCGAACGGTGGTCTTGAACCGTTTCGTCAGCGAAATCCTGGCGGCTGTGGAAGGCAGTACGGATGTGACGATTCAGGAGGGATGGTCGTTGCCGGACATGCACGTCGAAACCGACTATGCCTTTGCCAATTCCGTCTATAACGGCGAAAAGGAACATACGGTGCACTGGGTGCGGGACACGACGTATACCACGCAAATCAACTATATGCTCAATACGCCCTGCCTGCTGGAAGTTCGCCCTCCGGAAGGCCCGGAACAGGCCGTGCCGGACGGACAGTCCTTTGCCACGTTCCGAACCTGGGAACTGCTGTATGACAGTGACGTGAAGGAACGCCGAAGTCTGTCGAAAAGAAAAATGTATCGCACCGTTGCGCCCTGGGCAATGGAAAATCCCGTCATCATGCACGTCCGCAATGCCGACGAACAGTCCGTGAAACTGGCCGTTGACCAGTGCGCGGAAACGGGTTTTGAGATGGTGATCATGACCTTTGGCAGCGGATTCGACATGGAGAGCGGCGATCCGGCCTATTACGCCCGAATGAAGCAGCTGGCCGACTATGCCCACGGCAAGCGGGTGGCGCTGGGAGGATACAGTCTGCTGGCAAGCCGGGCTGTAGACGAGGCCACGGATGTAATCAATCCCCTCACCGGAAAACGGGGCGGGTTTGCCCGTTTCGGCGATTCGCCCTGCCTGGGCAGCGAATGGGGGGAGGAATATTTCAGGAAAATCACCGAACTGTACCGCTCATCGGGGATGGACATGATTGAACACGACGGCTCCTATCCCGGCGACTTCTGCGCCTCCGTCCATCATCCGGGGCACAAGTCCTGGCTGGACTCGCAATGGAACCAGTGGCGGATCATCTCCGATTTCTACCGCTGGTGCCGTTCGCAAGGCATCTATCTCAACGTTCCGGACTGGTATTTCCTCAATGGCAGCAGCAAGGCGCCGATGGGCTACCGCGAAACAAACTGGTCTCTGCCGCGTGAACAGCAGGAAATCATCGAAAGACAAAACGTATACGACGGGACACGGGACTTTACGCCGAGCATGGGCTGGATGTTTGTCCCGCTCACCGAATATCACGGCGGTGGCGCCGCGGCAACCATTGAACCGCTGAGCGAACACCTTGCACATTACAGCCAGCGTCTGGCCAATCTGTTCGGAGCCGGCGTACAGGCCTGTTACCGCGGGCCGCGACTGTATGACACGGACAGCACGAAAGCGGTCGTAAAGCGCTGGGTGGATTTTTACAAAAAATATCGCCCGATACTTGATTCGGACGTGATTCACCTGCGGCGTCCCGACGGACAGGACTGGGACGGCCTGCTGCACGTCAACCCCTCCCTGCCGCAAAAGGGGTTTTTGATGGTTTACAATCCGCTTGACGTACCGGTCGAAAAAGACATTCGGCTGCCGCTGTACTATACCGGACTTGCCGCTCGGGCGGTGGTAAGGGAGCAAGACCTTGCATCCAAAACCTTTCAACTGGACAGGGATTACACCATCCGGCTAAATATCAAAATCCCCGCAAAAGGTTATAACTGGTACGTGATCGAGTAAAAACCCGCTTGGAAGCAGGCAATACATGCTTTTGCAAACCGCATCGGCAGATCACGGTTCGGATCGCCGTACCCGTTCGGGGAAACACGATATGCGTTCAGCCAAATACGGTGCCCGTTCAGGGAGATACGATGTGCATTCGGCGGGATACGGCGGTCATTCAACGAAAGACGGAGGTCATTCAACCAAACACGATGCACATTCAGCGAAAGACGGCGGTCATTCAACCGGACACGATGCGCATTCAGCGGGATACGGCGGTCATTCAACCAAACACGACGCCCGTTCAACAAGATACTGTACTCGTTGAACGGGCGGCCGTGCGGATGCGGGAAGACGGGACGGCCGGTTGCGCGGAAACAACGCCTGTTGCGCGGGACCATCCGGTTTGTCAGATGTTTTTTCTGAAAGTTATCTTTTTTACTTCCTCATATTCGTCGCTGCCGGCGCCGAATGCGGCGAGGATGTATTTCTTCACGTCCAGCGCGACGTCCACCAGTCCGGTTTCCGCGGCATAGAGCAAATGATTGCGCGAGTTTCTGGCATTGGTAAGCAGAATGTGAGCATCTACAACGGCCAGGTTGGTGGCGCGCATGTTTTCGAGCAGGGCGCCGAGGTGCGCAACGGTAAGGTCGGCCTCGTTCGGCGCATATTCGGGCAGTCCCTGCAACAGGGCGACCAGTTCGCTGAAATGTTCGATACGCTGATCGAAGCTGAGTTGCGATACGGAGCGATAGACCGCCTTTGAAGCGCCGTCGCCGGCATTTCCACCCTGCGCTTTTTTGGCCACCGCCCGCTCGCCGCGCAGTTTGCGGATGAGTTCCTTGATGGCTTTGAGCGCAGAGGGGTTGAGAGAAAGGATTTCGGCCGTCTTGTAAATACGTGAAAGAATTTTCTTGACTGCCTCAAAAGCCGCTTCACGATTGGAGATGCCGGTGAGATAGTGTCCGTTGACGGTATTCAGCACCTCGAACGCCGAAGTGGTCGAGGCAAAGACGATATCGAGATTATTGATCTTCAACCTGTCCGGGACGGGATTGTAACGGCTGCCGAAACTTGCGGTCAGAAGCGTGAGTTGTTTGAAATTTGCAAGATTGATTGCATGTCCAGTTTCTGATGTCGATGTCATAATTTTTGTTTTTAAATAGTTGTACAATTTATATTGAGATGCAAATGTACGGTTTTTTGCGAGACCGCAAGTTGATTTTCTGCACAAAAAGGAAGGTCTTTCCGGATAAATGTATGCAAACAGTCACCGTCCTGCCTTTGCCGCAGAACGACAGCAGTAGAACATGTTGTATTTCAGAAAGCAAATTGCCGGAAAACAGTTTTCTTCAATCACAGGAACCTGTTTCGTTGAAGCAGTAAAACCGTTTTTATCCTGACGCAGCTCTTGCAAGTTATCGCAGACCTGCATTCTTGCAGACAAACTGG
>JAITQL010000062.1 GCA_031288935.1 Tannerella sp. | reverse complement strand
AAACGAAGACGCAGGTTATTGGTATACGTCGGGTTGAGTTCCGGATTTCCGATGGTCGTGTTCAGCGGGTCGGAAACGTCGGCCACGGGTTGCAGCTGCTGCATGGAGGGCTGGGCGGTTCGACCGTCGTAGTCCACGCGCAGATTGGTTCGCTTGTCAAAATTATAGTTCAGCTGGGCGGTCGGGGAATAGTTCATGACGTTTCGCGACATGGAATAGAGTACCCGATCGCCTACGAACGTTTCCGTCGTGGAATGGGAGGGATCCGCGTTGAAACCGACGGTATAATTGTATTTTTCCCGCACGGACTTGAAGGCGATGCTGGCGCGCTGTTCGACGGCGCTGTTGCGCGTGCTTTTGCTGTACGTCGTATCCAGTACGGTATACTGGCCGGTGTCGTCGCTGTTGTACGAGTTTTTCAGCGATTCCCGCTGATTCCGGCTGACACGGTAGGTGAACTGCAGGAAATTGTTGTGCCCCAGCGGCTCTACCCACGACAGATAGGCGCGGTAGTTGAATCCGCTGTTGTCGTAACGTACTTTCTGGTCGATGATCTCACTCGAGTCGCCATACAGGAAATAATCCGTGCTTGAACGGTTGAAGCCGTTGCTGTAGGAGTCGCTGAGGCCGCCGGACAGCGAACCGCTGAATACGCGCCCGCTGCTGTTCAGCTTGCGGCTGAATTCCAGACGGGCGGATGCGTTGTAACCTTCTCCGTCGGACAGGGAATATGAAGTTGCCCGGTTTACCGTGTCCATCCCGTCGTTCAGCGAATGGGAATATTCGTCTTCCTCGCTGTGCGTGCGGCTGTAGCTGAAGTCCGGCTGGAAAATAAGCTGCGTCAGCGTATCCGGTTTCCATTCCATGCGCAGGTTGAAGCCGACGTTGTCGCTGACCGTATTGCGGCGGTTTTCGCTGAAATCGTACGTCGCACTGTCGCCCGGCAATATGTTTTGCGTATTGTTCGTGCTTTCCGCCAGATTGTCCGAATGGGAATAGCGGACGTTTCCCCCCAGGGTCAGTTTTTCGGGAATAAACTGTTTGCTGAAATTGGATCCGATATTGCCGGAGGTCGTGATCCCGTTGCCCGCGCCGAATCCGCCGAATCCCCGGCGTCCGCCGCCCATGCCGCTGAACATGGTCGAGGCCAGATCGGAAAATCCCATGTTATTCGTATTGTTCAGTCCGCCCATGACCGTAAACTGGTCATTGTTGATGAAGCGGTTCACCATGAAGTTGCCCTCGTACCGTCCGTTGCTGCCGTAGCCGGCGAAGGCGTTTCCAAACCATCCCTGTTTCATGCCCGGCTTGACGGTGAGGTTGATCACGGCCTCTTCATCGCCGTCGTCGAAGCCGGTCATCATCGCCATGTCGCTTTTCCTGTCCAGCACCTGCACCTTGTCGACCATCTTGGCCGGCAGATTTTTGGAAGCGACCTTCGGATCGTCCGAGAAGAACTCTTTTCCGTCCACCATGATTTTCTTGATTTCCTTTCCGTTGACCGTCACCTTGCCATCCGCGTCCACTTCCACGCCGGGCATCTTCTTCAGCAAGTCTTCCAGTACCGACCCCTCCGTCACCTTGTACGAATCGGCATTGTATTCCACCGTATCATTGCGCACGGTGACTTCTATCGCTTTGGCCGTTACCGTAGCTTCGGACAGCAGAATGGCATCTTCCGCCATTTCAATTTTACCGAGGTCGACGGTTTTGTTTTTTCCGTTGACATTCAAGGACTGATAAATCGTTTCAAATCCGATATACGTAATATTCAACAAGTAATTTCCATTCTGCACGTTTCCGATGGAAAAAACGCCGTTCCGATCACTGATCACTCCGTTCACAAGCGTACTGTCCTTTACTTTCAGCAGGCGGATGGCCGCCTGTTCGATCGCATCCCCGTTGCCCTTTTCAATCACCGTTCCCTTCACTTCCACCTGCGCGATTGCCGGTAAAGACGAAAGAAGTAATAATAGTAACCCCAAACACCTTCCTCGTATCATAACACTGATTTTATTTACGAAAAGGTAGACGCCCTCCGTGTGGAATAGTTTAAGGAAAACGTTTGCTTTTCGTTTAATTAACGATGAAAATAAGATTCAAAATTCAAGATTCGTTTCAACGCGGATTTCGCAGATTCCGCAGACTGCAACCGCCTTTTATCTGCGGTATCCACGTTGAAATCTGCGCCAATCTGCGTGAAACGAATCTTGAATGTTGAATTTCGGTCTCATTTCGTACCTTTGAGACGGAAATAAATACATTCGGATGCTAAGAAAGGTACTGGCAACTATTGCTACCCGCTATCTGGTAGCGGCATTGAACCTGCTGCTGATTTTTATCAACGGAAGAGTGCTGGGTATACAGGGCATGGGACTGGTGGGCGTGATTTATGCGTCTGCCAATATTGCTTTCATTTTTAACAGTGTGCTGTGCGGGAATACGATCGTGTATTACCTGCATCGCTATCCGTTGCGCTGCGTGTTCTGGCCGGCCTGCGGGTGGGCCGTGGCGGGGTCGGCGGTGGCGTGCGGGGCGATGGCGGTTATGGGGATACTGCCCGAGGGGTACGGCGCGCAGGTCTGCGGACTGGCCGTGCTGCTGTCGCTCGTGGGCGTCCATTCGCGCGTACTGCTGGGCAAAGACCGGATCAGGGCGTTCAACGCCGTCTTCCTGATCCAGGGCGGGATGCTGTTCGTGCTGCTGCTGTATATCTATTATGTGGTAGGCAAGGGCGACGTGGAGGGGTATCTGTGGGGGCTGTACGCTGCCAACGGAGTGGCGTGGCTGGCCGGCCTGGCGCTGCTCTGTCCGGTATTTTTCGGACGGAAGGAGGAGGCGAAGGTCGACGTGCCGCCGGTCGGACGGCTGCTGAAGGAAATGTTCGTGTACGGATTGTGGAGCAGTGCGGACAACCTGGCGGAAGGGCTGACGACGCGGCTGAACTACTTCCTGGTGCAGCGGCTGGGCGGCTACGGACAGGTGGGACTGCTGGACGCCGGCACGCGCATCTCCGAAAGCGTCTGGCACATCAACCGGAGCATCAGCGCCATCTCCTACGGACAGGTGGCCCAAACTTCCGACCCCGAAATGCAACGCCGGCAGACGCTCCGCTTCTTCAAGTGGACGTATTGCGCGCTGCTGCTGGTGATGGGACTGGTGTGGCTGGTGCCCGAACGGGTGTATACGGAGTGGCTGTTTACGGCCGAGTTTCAGGGCATCGGGCGGGTGATCCGGGGACTGTCGGCGGGGATCGTGATGTTCGGCGCCAACAGCATCCTGAGCCACTACTTCATCGGGACGGGACGGGTGAAATGCAGCGCGGCCTGCTCGTGCATCGGCCTGCTGACGCTGCTGCTCTCCGGCAGCGTGCTTGTGCCTGCGCAGGGCGTGTTCGGATCGGCCCTGTCGGCCAGTATCGCCTATACGTCCATGCTGGCGTTTTCGCTGACCGTCTTTGTCCGCCAGACGCATACGCCGCTGCGCGAACTGCTGCCCTCGCGGGAAGACTTTACCGGATGGAAAGGGGACACGGAGGCCGGGGAATAAGCCTCCGCACGCGCCGTTCGCCGTTTACGCAAACAGCAGGATCAGGAGCTGCGCCGTCAAGACGCGCAGGAACATCGTCAGGGGATAGACCGTGGCGTAACCGACGGCCGGCGCGTCGTTGCCCGCCGTGGCGTTGGAATAGGCCAGCGCGGGCGGGTCGGTCGTACTGCCGGCCAGCAACCCCATCAGCGTAAAATAATTCAGGTGAAGGAAACGGCGCGCGATCACGCCCACGACCAGCAGCGGCAGCGTGGTGATGACAAACCCGTAGCCGATCCATGCCAGCCCGCCCTGATTGACGATCGTTTCGACAAAGCCGCCCCCGGCGCCGATCCCGACGCAGGCCAGGAAGATCGTGATCCCCATCTCGCGCAGCATGAGGTTTGCGCTCAGGGTGGTGTACGTCACCAGCCTGTACCTGTATCCGAAACGGCTGACCAGGATGGCCACGATCAGCGGCCCGCCGGCCAGCCCGAGCTTGACGGGCTGCGGAATGCCGGGAAACGTGATCGGGAGGCTGCCCAGCAGGATGCCCAGCGCAATGCCCAGGAAGATGGGAACGAGGTTCGGTTCGTTCAGCCGCTTCAGCGAATTGCCGAGGATGCCCTCCACGTTGGCGATGGCCGATTCGGTGCCGACGACCGTCAGGCGGTCGCCCACCTGCAGGGTGACGCCGGGCGAGGCCACAAAGTCGACGCCCGACCGGTTGATGCGCGTAATGTTGATGCCGCACAGCCGGCGCAGCTGCAAATCGCCCAGCCGCTTGCCGTTCAGCTTGGATTTCGTCACCAGAATCCGGCGGCTGATGAACTGGCTTTCGGGACGGATCCACTGCTTGCGCTCCATCGGGATTTCCTCGCCGACGAAGACCTTGACCGTTTCCGCATCCTGCACGTTGGTAATGACGAAGATCTTGTCGTTCTCGTGCAATACCGTGTCGGCTGCCACCATCTCGATTTTCTTGCTCTCGTTGTACCAGATGCGCGAAATAACGAACTCGCGGTGTTTCATCAGCGCCGACAGTTCGCTGACGGGCTTGCCGAAGATGGCCGGGTTTTTCACCATAAGCGAGATCGGCCGGGCAGCATTGGCCAGCGAATCGTCCTCGCGGTCGAGGCGTTCCGTCTCGCGGTCGAAGCGGATGCGGAACAGGAAGCGGATCGAGAGGAGGGAAAGGATGATGCCGACCACGCCCAGGGGATAGGCCACGGCGTAACCGAGGGCGATTGTTGCGTCCGGCGCGCCGTGGATGTCGGCATACGCCTGCTGGGCGGCGCCCAGACCGGGCGTGTTCGTCACCGCGCCCGACAGCACGCCGACCATCGTCGAAATCTCCACGCCGGTCAGGTAATGGATCGACACCGTCACCAGCACGCCCAGCAGCACCACGCCCGCGGCCAGTGCGTTGAGCGTCATCCCGCCTTTGCGGAACGACGAAAAGAAACCCGGCCCCACCTGCATCCCGATTGAATAGACAAAGAGTATCAATCCGAACTCCTTGAAGAAATGAAGGATCTGATGGTTGACCGAAAAGCCGAAGTGCCCCAGCGCAATGCCGGCAAACAGCACGAACGTAATCCCCAGCGAGATGCCGCCGATCTTCAGCTTGCCCATCAAAATGCCGGCCACAATCACGACCGACAGTAATCCTACCGAATGGGCAATCCCCTCGCCCCACAGCAATTCATGAATCCATTCCATAAACAGTCTCTTTTAAAAACGGCCACAAAGGTAATCTTTTTTGAGATTCAAAGATTCAAAATTCAAAGATTCAAAGATTCGGTTCACACAAAGGATTCAAGGATTCAAAGATTCAAAGATTCGATGTGCCCTTGCCAATTCACTGCTTCCGTTCACAGCGACGATGTACGCGCCGGACGGCAACACAGCCTGAAAGGATTGTTGTTGAATTTATTTATTAAACATTTATTGAGTATTTGACGCAGCGGGAAGTTCCGCCGGGCTGAAAAACGATTTTTAAGAGCTGCGGGAAGTTCCGCAGGCTTGAAAAACGATTTTTGAGAGCTGCGGGAAGTTCCGCAGGCGTGAAAAACGATTTTTGGGAGCTGCGGGAAGTTCCGACGGGCTGAAAAACGGTTTTTGAGAGCTGCGGGAAGTTCCGCAGGCTTGAAAAATGGTTTTTGGGAGCTGCGGGAAGTTCCGCAGGCTTGAAAAATGATTTTTGGGAGCTGCGGGAAGTTCCGCAGGCTTGAAAAACGATTTTTGGGAGCTGCGGGAAGTTCCGACGGGCTGAAAAACGATTTTTGGGAGCTGCGGGAAGTTCCGACGGGCTAAAAACAGTTTTTGAAGGTTTGCAAACAGGGAAAGGCAGAAAAACGAAGTTTTGGCGGGTAAATGGAAAGTGTTCATCGTTTGAATTTTTGAATCTTGAATCTTTGAATTTTTCAATGGCTGGCGAATTAATCTTTGAATCTTTGAATCTTTGAATTTTTCGTCGGTTTTGTGCAATAGAATGTCGGTTTTGGATATAGATTCTGTGAAAAATAGTATCTATCTTTACCGCCGTAAAAGTCCCGTCACCACGGGCAAATAATTTTTCAAGTGTTGAATATGAAGTCATGAAGAAATATCTTTCTGTTTTGCTTTTCAGTTTGGGGATATGGGGAGTTGCGGCTCAACCTGCCCATGAGGCGGCTTCGCTTCCGGAGCCGGAGAAGACTGCGGTTGTTATCGTTGACATGTGGAACTCGCACTGGTGCATGACGGCTTCGGAGCGGGTGTCGGCGATGGTGCCGCGCATGAACGCCGTGCTGGACATTGCCCGCAGCCGGGGGATGCAGGTGGTTTGGAATCCCAGCGACGTGGTCACTGCCTACGCGGGCTATCCGCAGTATGAGCGGGCGGTGGCGGTGGAGCGCCGGCATCCGCCTGTGGTGCGCGATGTGCCCGAGGCGAAGTTTACGGCTTCCGGCGACCGTTGCATGTGCGGCCCCGGATTCGCCTGCGGAGGCAACTACGGCTGGGACGGGATGCATCCCGACCTGGTGATTGCCGACGGCGACTTGATTTCATCGTCGACCGGCGAAATCTATTCCCTGCTCTCGGAGAAGGGCATCACACACATTATTTATATGGGCGTGCACACCAACATGTGCGTCTACGGCAAGCCCGGCGCGCTTTCCTTCATGTGGCAAGCCGGATTCGACTGCCTGCTGGCACGCGACCTCAACGACGCCTTTACCCGGTACGACCCGGCAACCGGGTATACGCCCGACGACGGGACTGCGGAAATAGACGGGAACCTGCAAACGGCCGGCATCGCGCTGGTCAACATGGGGGAGGCCTTTCGCAAGGCCGGGCTGTGGAAGTCGGCTGCGCCGGTGGATTACGTGCGCTTCACCCCCTGGGGAAAACCCGAACGGCCTTACCTGATGGAGCAGTCCACCCGCGTGACGCTCACCGCTCCCTGGCTGGAGGGAAGCGAGATCCGCTATACCGCCGACGGCAGCGAACCGACGGCGCAATCGCCTCTATATACATCGCCGCTGGAAATAGGGCAAACAACAACCCTGCGCGCCACCGCCTTCCGCAAAGGCAAAGCCGTCAGTCTGCCGGCGCTGGCCTGTTACGTGAAGATGGCGCCGGAACAGCCTCCCAAGCCCGATGTGTATCTGGAAGACCTGGACTATATCACCAACGGATACCTGAAGACCTGGCCGGAGGCGCTGTGGTATCCCGAAAAGTGGAAATCGTTCGAGGGCAAACCCCTTCGCGTCCGCGGCAAGACCTACGCCCACGGACTGGGATTCCGTGCGCCTTCGGCGGTGCAGTATGAAATCCAACCGGAGTATGAACGCTTTGTGGCGCTGGCAGGAGTGGATGAAAACATGCTGGCGGTCGACAATGCGCGCAGCCTGGCGATCCACAGCAGCGTAGTCTTCCGTCTTTTTATCGACGGCAAATTAGTGGCCGAAAGTCCCGTGATGCGTCTTTCGCAAGAACCCTGGCGCTTCGACGTGGAGATACCGGAAGGCAGCCGCCACATCTCCCTGGCCTGCATGGACGCCGGAAGCCGAAACACGCTTGATTACGGCAACTGGGTAGACGCGGGATTCATTATCAATAAACACAATTAAACCGATATAATATGAAACGGATTTCAACTCTTGTTTTGCCGGCCATTTGCCTGGCGCTTCAATCCTGTTCGGACAATAACGAAATTGCCGTTAATCAGGTTTCCATGAATTGGCAATACGACGTGCCCGGAACGAAATTCTGGGAAGGACTGCCCGTCGGCACGGGACGTTTCGGCGCGATGATTCCCGGCGCGATAGCCGACGAAGTGATTGCCTTCAACGATGAAACGCTTTGGACAGGCGGGCCTTATAACCCCAATAATCCCGAAGGTCCGAAGGCGCTGGCGAAGATTCGCGAATATGCTTTCGCCAACAATTGGGAGGCTGCTACCGGCGAAGCGTGGAAATTGGGCACGGCGCCCCGGGACGTGGAATCCTATCGTCCAAAGGAGGGCAGACCTTCTAACTTGATGCATCCGTCAAACCCTATCGGCGTACAGTTCTATCAGGCGATGGCCC
>JAITQL010000255.1 GCA_031288935.1 Tannerella sp. | reverse complement strand
TCCGAAATCCAGTACCAGTAAACCCCCAGCCGAATGCTGTCCGGTATCGTCCGAAACCCTTCTTCCATCGCCTGGAAAGCGGCGTTCGGCGCTGTCCGGCTTTCGGTACACGAGAGGGTTAAAATCAAAAAAAACAATCCTGTAAAAGGAACTGAAATAAACTTTTTCATGAGTCGTATACTGTCAATTTATAATTCGGTCAAAAGTCGCACGAAAACAGTTCTGTTCTGCTTGTGAAAATGATATTATTGCTTTCATTTCTGACATTGGCTGCAAAATCAGTACTGTTCATAAGTTTTATACGCAGTGGCATATTTCGCGTTTCGTTTTTTTAGCCCGGTAGCTTGGCTGGAAAATGGGACACAGAATGTCTTCGAAAGAGAATCCTGCGCTTACGCCCGAACGGATCGTCGACGGGTCGTCCACCGTACTGAGCCGGGGGGTCGAGGCGGCAATCCTTTTCAGTTCCGCCACGTTTTTATCGGACAGCATCATGCTGCAGCTGACCGGCATAACGGAATCTTTTATCCTTATCCCGTATCTGAGGTAGACGGACGGCGGCAAGTCGAAAGGGGATACTTCGCTATCTTCCTCCGGCGCGATGTCGTCGAATGATTTCAGGAAGGGCAATTCCCGGTCGCTGGACAGCAACGGAGTTTCACCCGCGTAGCCGGGCGAAACGAGCGTGCCGGAGCGGATGGCTTTCAAGGTTTCTTCGTTCAACTGCAACTTTTCCTCGCCCGACAGGATGCGTTGCAGCCATACGGAATCCTGCTGCGTCCATTTCTCCTGAGCGTCCAGGTGAATAAAACACAGCATCAACAGCATGACCGTGCACTGACAGCATCTCGATCGCCGGGCACACGTCAGGGCTTTAAAAATCGGGCGACTGTCTGTACGTTTCATATTTAAATTGAACTTTGAAAACAGCAAGCATTGAATCTTTGAATCTTGAATCTTGAATTATTTTAATACCCTCAAAGATAGACCGAATTATGTGGAATTCATTTCATCCTGCCGTTAAAATTCGAGAATCATTCATTTGGTCGCCAAACTGCGGAAGGCTTACAACACCCGTTGCAACCCTGCCGCCAAGTTGCGGGAGACTTGCAACACCCGTTGCAACCCTGTCGCAAAGTTGCGGGGGACTTGCAACAGATGTTGCAACCCTGTCGCAAAGTTGCAGGGGACTTGCAACACCCGTTGCAACCCTGCCGCCGATTTTCGGGCTTGCAACGACTGTATCAACCGGATATTTTTCACATGTCAAACTATATATATAGATGAACTGAAAAACATCTGCGACATTGAACATTCGCGCCATCGCTCCATTCACAACTTCATTATGAACCTGATTGCCGCACTTGGAGCATACTGTTTTTTCGATAAAAAGCCCGCTATTAAAATAGACATTGAACCCCAATACAGGCAGTTGGCGCCGTTTCAATAGCCTGCAATAAATATGTTTCCTTAAATTGGCTTTCTGATGGCGATCCTGTTTTCAGAAAAATGGCTTGTGCCTATGATTTACTCTCTTTCAGACGTGTGCTTAAACAAAACTCAGGTACATAGCCTTTGTCGAATGTGATAAACAAACCCGATTCCAGTGGATGCTACCGGTATCGGCTTACGGTAATCGTTCCGTTGTTGCTGCCACTGTCGCCTGAATACAGGCCTTCGGGACAGCCTCTTTTCATCTCCCTGCTACCGATGGACTTCCCGGAGGGCGGAAGCAACGATGTCGCGCGTGTGATTGGTGAGGTTTTGCAGGCCGCCTGTTTCGGCCAGGGTCTGTTTGTCGATCAGGATGGGGGGGTGAATGATCATTTCTATGCGGTGGGGATGTGCCTGGAGGGAGCCGACGGGCAGGACGCGGAAGGTGCCGTTGAGCGTGATGGGTACGACGGGCAGCTGCTGGTCGGCCGCTACCTGAAAGGCCCCCTTGCGGAAGCGGCCCATCTGTCCGTCTATTGTTCGCGAACCTTCGGGGAAGACGAGCAGCGAGGCGCCGTCCTTCAGCCGCCGTTTGGCTTCGGCAATGCTGCGCAGCGCGGCGCGGGGCGAGGAGTGGTTGACGAAGATGAATCCTGCCGAGCGACAGGCCGTCCCGACGAAGGGTATCCTGGCCAGTCCGGCCTTCATCATCCACTTGATGGGATAGCCCAGATATCCGTATATGAGGAAGATATCGAAGGCGCTCTGGTGGTTGGCGACAAAGATGTAGGACTGTCGGCGTTTCAGGTGTTCCCTTCCCCGTATTTTGACGGGACAGAGGGCGATCATGCAGGTGAGTTTCGACCAGATCATGCCCGGATAGAAAGAGAAAAACCGCTCGCCGCCCAGCAGGCAGCCGGCGATGACTGTCAGAGCTGTCAGGATGGTAGATACGAAGAAAAACGGCATCACGATCAGCCAGAAATACGTCAAGTAAATGATTCGTTTCATATCAATTTTGCTTTCAGCGGACAAATATACGGGCAAAATGGCATCCTTTCATCATTTTTTCGAGAAAATATTTTTCCAGTCAAGTTATTATTGCGTTATTTGCGCACAGAAATTAATAAATAAAAAAAGTAATCATGAGTGCATTAAAGTATCTGGGTATATTTATCCTTTTGATCGGCGTAGCCGTGCTCGCCGTGCCGGCCGTTACGGGTGGACTGACGAATACGCATCTGCTGGTGGGATTGTTTCTGGTCGTTGGCGGTTATCTGGGACACATCGCGCTGAACAAGAAGTTCGAATCGTAGTCCGGAGAGGCTGGAGGGGGCAGACGAAACGGGGTTCCGTTTCTCCGCCTGCTCCGGCCGCACCGCCGGCAGATGAACGTGAAAGGGGCAATGCCTGCCTGTTCGGAACCGAAAGGACAGGGAGGGCATGAGGTGAAAGGGGAAAAGGAAGAACTTCTGCCCTTATTTTTTTGCCTTCCCCGTGCAGAGGATTTGTCGACTGCCGCGCAGGGACTGTCTTACTTTCCGGCGGCGCGGTAAATGGCATCCTGGATGCGGGTGCGGATGTGGAGGGAAAAGAGTTTCCCGTTAGCGCGCGTCGGATGTACGCGGTTGCTCAGGAAGATGTAGATGAGGTGATTGTCGGGGTCTACCCAGAAGCAGGTGCCAGTAAAACCGGTATGCCCGTAGACGGAAAGGGGCGCCAGGCTGCCGCAGGGGGAGGTTTTGAGGGTATCGGCTTCGGGTTTGTCGAAGCCCAGTCCGCGGCGGCAGGTCGGGCTTTTGCTGTCGGTAAACAGGCGGCAGGTAGCTTCGGAGAGATACCTTTCTCCGCCATACGTGCCGGCGTTCAGGTAGAGCTGGAGGATTTTGGCCAGGTCGTTGGCGCTGGAAAAGAGGCCGGCGTTGCCGGAAACACCTCCCTGGAAAGCGGCGGCTTCGTCGTGAACGTATCCGCGGAGGAGCTGCCGGCGGAGAAAGCGGTCGTCTTCGGTCGGCACAATCTGCTCCGGCTCCAATTTCTTCAGCGGACGGTAGGAGGTGTATCCGGCTCCAAGCCGGTCGAAGAAGCGGGTTTGCAGAAAGCGATCCATCGGTTGATGCTGCTGCTGCTCCACGATCATTTTCAGCAGAATGAAATTCACGCAACTGTATACGTATTTTCCGCGTGTTCCCAGACGGGCGTCGCAAATATCCTTCAGGATCAGGTCGGCGAATGAATCGCTGAGGTAGAAGTCCGCCGCCGCTTCCGTCGTAAAACCTGCCTTCCTGCTCTTTGAAACCAGTTCCGGAAGAAACTTGAAATCCGTTCTTACGTACGTTTGCGCTTCATGCCTTACCGGATGGACGGACGACTTGGTGCGGCTGAAGAGATTGCCCTTGAAACTTTCCCTGTCGATGGCATTCATGTAAAATCCGATCGTGGGCGGCAGACCCGACTGGTGATACAGCAGTTCCTCGATGCGCAAGTCGCTTTTGTTCGAATGCTGCACGGCGGGAAGATAGAGCGAAACGGGGGCGTCCAGACTGAGGAGTTTGTTGTCATATGTCTTCATGACGGCCAGCAGGGTGCCCGTGGCTTTGGAAACGGAGGCCAGATCGTAGACGGAATGTTCCGTTACCTGCTGCCGGCGCTGATAATCCACGTAGCCGAAGGACTTGTGATAAACGATCATGCCGTCTTTGGCAACCAGCACCTGGCATCCGGGATAGGCTTGCTGCACGAGGCCTTCTTCGACAATCAGGTCGATGGAGTCGAGCATGGCGGCGTCCAGTCCTGTTTCTTCCGGCCGGTGATAGCCCAGCCGGGTCTTTTCGGTCTTGATACCCGTGCCTTCGGCAAACAGTCCGGGCACCGTGACGGCCAGTGTTCCTTTGGCCGGAATACCGCCGAAGATAACCTGCGCGGCATAGCTTTGTGCATCGCGCGTGCCTTCATAGGCCATGACCACGCCATCCGCCCGGTCGATCCATTCCCGGTATCCCGCACAGACGTAGGGAAGGGTGAAAAAGGTAAAAACCGTCTGTTTGCCTTTCCTCTTCATCCATTCCCTTACTCCCTGCGGCAGCGTCATCCGTCCGGGATAAATCCCGCAGACAAGAACGTCGCAGGATTCCAGTTCCTGAACGATCTGCTGTATTTCGTCCGTTTTCGTTTGCGGCGTTATCCGGAAGGAGGGGAGCGGTACGTAACGGTTCAGCATCTCCTGGAACTTGTCTCCCGGCTCATTGCCGATGCAGAGTACGGCAATCTTCTTCCTGTCCAACTGTTTCAGCGGAAGAAAATCGCCTTCGTTTTTCAATACCGTGATGGCTTCGGCGTTCAGTTTGGCGGTCAGCCAGGCTGCGTGAGAAGTGTTCAGCCTTCCGTACAGGCCTTTCAGTTTAACCGGACGGTAACGGTTTAGCCCGGCAATATACTTGTATTGCAATATTTTTCTGCATCTGGCGTGAATCTCCTTCCGTGTCAGGACATGGTCATGGAGGGCGGTTTTGACGGCGTCCAGTTCTTTTTCGATTGCGGGAGGCGCCAGAACAATGTCATTGCCTGCCAGAATGGCCTGTACCGACAGGCTTTCCGTCGGCTGGCCGGTAGCCGCGCCCTTCATCTCCATCGCATCGGTGAAGCAAAGCCCCTGAAAACCCATTTTCTTCTTCAAAAGGTCGGTCACAACGATGGCGGACATGGAGGTCGCCCTGTTTTCCATGCTGTCCAGCGCCGGCACGTACAGGTGAGTCGTCATCATGCCGGCAAACCCGGCGTCGATATACCTTTGGAAGGGCAGCAATTCAACGCTGTCCAGCTGGCTGGCCGAACGCAGCACGGCCGGCAGCGTAAAATGCGAATCTTCGGACGTGTCGCCGTGTCCGGGGAAATGTTTGGCAACGGAAAACACGCCGGCGCTTTCCAGTCCGCGGGCGTAGGCCATTCCTTTTTCCGCCACGTCCTCCGGCTTTTCGCCAAACGAACGCAGGCCGATGACCGG
>JAITQL010000252.1 GCA_031288935.1 Tannerella sp. | reverse complement strand
TTACCATTCATAACTGATTATCGGATGAATGATCTTGATTAAATGCTTAATAAATACGGGACAAAGGTAGTAAAAAACTCACGGAACACAACAGTGAGATATATTTTGAATAGATGCCGCCGAATTGTTTCACTTCATTCGCAAAGACGGAGCGTAGCGTTTCCTTCAGGATAGCTGCTGCCGTATGACAGAAACCGTGTGCCGGAAACCCCCGCTCCCCTCTCTTGTGGAGAGGGGTCGGGGGAGAGGTCGGACGGGACAGCTACATTTCCCCTCGCCTGTGACAGGCCACGAAGGGCAACGCCCTTCCGTTGTTTGCGGGGATGGGCGGTCGCCCCGCCGTCATTCCGACCTCTCCCCCGGCCCCTCTCCACAAGAGAGGGGAGCGGGGGTTTCGGACACGGACTTCTTTCTTTTTCGGAGATTCAAGAATTGCTTAAAGGGCGTTGCCCTTCCGCCGTTTGCGGAGACAGGCGATCGTTTGGACATTCACCCCGCCCTCATTCCGTGAGGAATGGGAGTTCGGTAGAAACAGCCGATGCCCGGTGAGGTTGCATCCCGTACGGGATGCGAGAGGGCTGGCAGAAGGGTTTTCTACCGAACTCCCATCCCCGACGGGATGAACGGCGCTTGCCGGAAGTCCTTACTGTTCCATTTTCCAGGGCTGACCCGTTTGGAATACATGCCGCGAAAATTCCTTCACCGTCTCCGTATCCCCCTCCTGAAACAGGAGGTCTATGATCTTGAGCGAGATAAACATGACGATGGACGGGATCGCTTCCGACATGCGGTCGCGGCAGCGTATATAGGCTTCCAGACCGCTGTTGAAGGGATCAATGATACCGCCGTTGTCAGGCGGAGGCATCAGTTCGCGCATCACGAAGGCGTCGGCCGGCATGACATTGGGATACCAGCTTCGCAGGTGGGCAAGGTATTTGTAACTCATGGAGAACAAGGCCAGCGAACGGGCTACAATGTCCCTCGTGACCACGCGACTGCGGTGCCTGCCGATGTCGATTCCCCTTGCGGACATGGCCAGCACCGCATCTTCGTGCGCCAGCATACCGTCGTCCGTACTGGTGCCGCACGAAATGACCCGTATGCTGCACAACGGCTCGGGCGCATGCAGCAACGCATCCTTCAACAATCCTTCGGCCATCGGGCTGCGGCAGATATTACCGGCACATACGAACGTGACATGCTTTGTCGCCAGCACGTCCCGAACTCCGGCTATTAAATCTTTTCCCATAATCTGTCTGATTTTATACATTTATTCATTCGACGGCAAAAGTAGGAAAAGAATGGCAAATGGCAAATGGCGAATGGCGAATTATGAACCGAATCTTGAACTTTTATTACCTTTGCGCGGAAAATAAAAAGCGGAGAACGAATCATTGAAGACAAAAATATTAATTACGGGCGCCAGCGGCTTCATCGGACGGTTTCTGGTGGATGATGCGCTGCGGCGCGGATACGAAGTCTGGGCGGGCGTGCGCGCAACGAGTTCGCTGGCGCATTTGCCGCAAGACCGGATTGCCTGCATCGACCTGAAGTACGACGATCCGCAACGGCTGGCCGGACAGCTGGAGGAGCATGTGCGGCGGCATGGCGCGTGGCAGTATGTGATCCACAATGCCGGCTTGACACGGACGGTGCGTCGCGAACGCTTTTCGCTGGTCAACGCCGAATATACGCGGCGCCTGCTGGAAGCGCTGGACAAGGCCGGTTGCCGTCCGGAAAAATTCCTGCTGATGAGCAGTCTCGGCAGCTACGGCGCAGGCGATGAAAAGAGCTTCCGGCCCGTTTGTCGCGACGACGCCCAGCATCCCGAAACGGATTACGGCAAAAGCAAACAACTGGCCGAACGGTACGTCGGCCGGCAAACGGCCATTCCCTACGTCATCCTCTGTCCCACGGGCGTGTACGGCCCCGGCGAACGGGATTACCGGATGGAGATTCAAAGCGTCCGCGCGGGGTTTGACTTTGCCGCCGGGCTTCGACCGCAGCATCTCAGTTTCATTTACGTCAAGGACTTGTCGGAAGTGGCTTTTCGCGCACTGGAGAACCCGGACAGCCGGAACTGCCGCTATCTGGTGGCCGACGGAAAGGCGTATACCGATACGGAATTTGCCCGGCTGATTCAGGCCGTTGCAGGCAGGAAACACGTCCTGCGCCTGCGCCTGCCCCTGTGGACCGTCTACCTTTTCTGTCTTCTTTCCGAAACCGCCGGACGGCTGGCCGGCCGTGCCGTGACGCTCAATACGGACAAATATCATATACTGAAACGGCGCAACTGGACGTGCGACATCGAACCGCTGCGCCGCGAACTGGACTTCTCTCCCGCCTACGACCTCCGCCGGGGGCTGGAAGAAATCCTTCGTCTTGAAACAGATTGAGAGATGAAAAATAAACAAGTGATAACAACAGACAAACAATCCCGTAGGGATTATAGCCCGGTAGAAAGGAATACGCCTGCACAATCCGGCATGCCGTCAGGTATGCCACCTGTAATAATGGATGCATACCTGACGGCATGCCGGGTAAGGCGGGAGCGATGC
>JAITQL010000235.1 GCA_031288935.1 Tannerella sp. | reverse complement strand
CTCCGACGGCATAGTTTACGAGGAAGAAATGCGGCTGGCTGCGCGACACGTCGTTGGTCGGGTGGCGCAGTACCTCCCTGTCGTTGAAGTAGTACACCGTTTCTTCCATTCCGATGGAGACGGCGTATGTATGGAAAGTGGCAGACCAGGTTGAACCGCCGCCGAGTTGCGTCATGGGGACGCGGGTGTCGTAATCCTTTTTCCGGCTGCCGTCGGCTTCTTTTTGTCGCCAGAAATGGCTGACGATGCAATAGCCGTCGAAATTCGGATGCCCCTCCCCTCTCCCGCCGTAGGCTTCGATGATGTCCAGCTCGTCAACGGGCGATCCGTCGAAGGCGGTCAGCAACCAGAAGGCAGGCCATGTGCCGATGGCAGACTGCGCCGTGAAACGGCACTCGAAATAGCAGGGCGCTTTTGTCCAGAACCCTTTGCCGTCCATGTTCACCGAAGCGATGATGCCGGAACTGCCGTTTGTGCCCGGCCTCTTGCGGGCTTTGATCTTCAGGTAGGTGTCGATCTGTTCAAAGGGGTTGTCGGGGCCGTCCGCGTCGGCAAACTGCCATCCGCTGAAATCGCCGTGGAGGGGCTTGTGGGCGGAATAGCGGGCATTCCGTCCGTCGTTGGAGATGGACGGCGGCGCGTCGAAGTCGTCCGCAAAGACCAGCTGCAAGCCTTTGGCCGCCGGCGGCGCGGTCTGCGGTATGCCCCGGTTCCATGCCACGCCGCCCCTGTTGTACAGCTGCAGTTCGAAAAGATCCCGCTTGCCCTGCCGGTTGTCGGCAAAAATGCGGACGGTTGCCGGGCCGGCGGGAAACTCGTCTGCCGGAAACAGAAACGAGCCGTTTCCGTCGCTGTCCAGCCGGATACCTTCCGGCGTCAGGTCGGCCTCATACCCCCACTGTCCGGGATGATCCGCGTCGGGTTGACGCCAGCAAAAGGCGGCGGCGCGTTCCATGCCCGGCGCCTGGAAGCGGACGGCGACAGCGCCCTGCACTTCCGCACGGCACGCCGGCTCGACAACCCGGATGGATTGTACCCAGCCGCTGTCGCCGGACGGTCCGCCGCGGTTGAAATCCTTATAGACATATTCCTCTGCGCCGGACTGCGCCGACACTTCTGCGGAAACCGTTCCCGCAAAGACCGTAAAAAGTATCCATGCCCGGACGGAATGCCGGCATGACGGAACGGATGTATGATTGGACGTATTCATCGTAAAAGCTGTTGTTTATTTCACGGGGCAGTATTCCGAACCGGCCACATTCCCGCGAGTTGTTGTTTTGAGGACAAATATACGCTGTTTGGCAGTAGTTGAAATCCGCGTTTAAATCCATTGAATCGGTGTGAAACACGGCACTGGCTCACTGTTTCCGGTCGTCTTTTTCCCGAATCTCGACCCGCCGGATTTTGCCGCTGATGGTTTTCGGCAATTCTTTTACAAACTCAACGATGCGCGGATATTTGTAGGGTGCGGTAACTTGTTTCACATGCTCCTGTATTTCCCTGACCAGCGCATCTCCGGCTCTGTCCGCATAATCCCCGGACAGGACGATGGTGGCTTTGACGACCTGCCCGCGAATGTCGTCCGGCACGCCCGTGACGGCACATTCCACCACGCCCGGATGCGTCATCAGCGCGCTTTCGACTTCAAAGGGGCCAATCCGGTAACCGGAACTTTTGATGACGTCGTCGGCACGTCCCACAAACCAGTAGTATCCGTCCTCGTCGCGCCACGCCACGTCGCCGGTATAGTAGATGTCGCCGTCCCACGCTTCGCGCGTACGTTCCGCATCGCGATAGTATTCCTTGAACAGGCCGAGCGGCTTGCTGTTTTTCGTATGAATCACGATCTGCCCCTGCTCGCCGTCTTCCGCCGCGCTTCCGTCCGGGCGGAGCAGATCCACGTCATACTGCGGATTGGGCAGTCCCATGGAGCCGGGTTTCGGTTCAGTCCACGGGAGCGTACAGATCGTCAGCGTCGTTTCCGTCTGTCCGAAACCTTCCATCAGCTTGATACCGGTCAGCTTGTGGAACGCATCGAATACGGCCGGATTCAGCGCCTCGCCCGCAATGGTACAGTATTTCAGGGAAGAAAGGTCGTAACGGGTCAGGTCTTCACGGATCAGGAAACGGAAAATCGTAGGCGGTGCGCACAGCGACGTAATCCGGTAATCCTGAATCATGCGAAGCATGTCGGCAGGCGTAAATTTCTCGTGATCGTACACGAACACGGTGGCGCCGGCAATCCACTGTCCGTACAGTTTGCCCCATACGGCTTTGCCCCAGCCGGTATCGGCAATGGTGAGGTGGAGGCTGTCTTCGTTCAGGTTATGCCAGTAAGTGCCGGTCACGATATGTCCCAGCGGATAGGTAAAGTCATGGATGACCATCTTGGGGTTGCCGGACGTGCCGGAGGTAAAATACATCAGCGAGGTGTCGCCGTTCGTATTCACACGGGCCGGGCGGACAAAGGGCGCTGCCCCGCGAATCCCCCCGTGAAAATCGCCGAAGCCTTCCGGCGTCAGCGGCCCGACGGAGACCAGCTGCTTGACGGTGGGCGATTCGGGAAGCGACTCCCTGACGTGTTTGAGTATCGGTTCCTCGCCGACACAGACAATCGCCTTGATGTCGGCCGCATTGGCGCGAAAGACAATATCCTTTTTGGTCAGCAGGTGCGTAGCGGGAATCACGACGGCGCCCAGCTTGTGCAGCGCGATGATGGAATACCAAAATTCGTAGCGGCGTTTGAGAATCAGCATCACCATGTCGCCCCTGCCAATGCCCAGCGACTGAAAATAGGACGCCGTCCGGTCGGACTGTTCTTTCAAGTCGGCGAACGTGAAATCAACATGCTCCCCCCGGTCATTGGTCCAGCAAAGAGCCTTTTTATCGGGCGACTTCGCCGCCCAGGCATCTACTACGTCATAGCCGTAATTGAAATTTTCCGGCACATTTACTTTAAAGTTTGCGATAAAATCCGCTTGTGAATCGAACGTTGTTTTCGATAAAAATTTTTCAAGCATCCTGTTCTGTATTATTTATTAGTACGTTTATTCAAAATCACCCTCCCGTTGTTTCCCCGCTACAAAATAATGGCAAGGAAACAGACGGACTGGCCGTCGAGCGCTTTCATGCCGTGCGGCAGTTCGGAATTGAAGTAGACACTGTCTCCCGTTTCCAGAACCAGGTCTTTCCCGTTGATTCGGAAGAGCAGCCGGCCGCTGATGACGTAGTTGTATTCCTGTCCGGCGTGCGTATTCATGAAGACCGGTTCATCGTCCGGTTTGGGATGCACCGTTACCAGGAACGGGTCGGCCTTCCGTTTCGTAAATCCGGCCGCCAGCGACTGATACTTGTATGCTTTCGTCCGTTCCACGGCAATGCCTTTGCCCTTGCGCGTCACGAAGTAGGCATTCATTTTCGGTTCATCGCCAAACATCAATACCGTCAGTTCGATCCCGTATCGCCGGGCGATGCGGTGCAGTACGCTGACGGAGATGTCCACGGTTCCGCTTTCGAGCAACAAATAGTTCTCCGTCGAAAGATTGCATACGTTAGCCATTTCCTCCACACTGATGTCCAGTACGTCGCGCAGCCCGGCCAGGCGTTCCGCGATTTGCATGATCTGCTCGTTCATTTGAATGTAATTAAATTATTTTTGACGGGTACGCTGGGTTGTCTTGCCGACAGACGGTTTGGCCGTTACGTTTTTCCTGGTCACGGACGTATTCTTGACTGCGGCGGCGGCCGGCGTCTTGGGCGTTTTTTTCGCCTCTTCCCTTGCTTCCGTCTCCTCCGGCTCGGCGTTCTCTTTCTCCGCTTCTTCCTTTGCAGGATCAAAATCGGTGATGCCGACGCTCAACAGAAGATTGTACCAGTTTAACAGACGCTTGATGTCGGTAGGATATACCCGTTCACGGTCAAATTCGGGCAACACTTCCGCCAGATAGGCACGCAATTCTTCCGGGTTAGCCCTGGACAGGTCGAGCGTGACTTTTTCACCGCCTTCTTTTGCTTTTACCCCATTCAACACCTTATATAAGGGAATTTCCGTTTCATTTGTATAGACAGCTATATCGCCCAGTGAAATGACTTTATCCTTTGCATAAGCCGGGATTCGCTTTTTTTCAACCAGCGATTCGATAATCATCAGGTTTTTTCCCTGGGATACCAGTCTGAAGAGTCCGGGGCGTCCGGATACCGACAAAATTGTTTTCAACATAATTCTTCTTTTTAATATAGTTCTTTTTTTCTTTGACCGCAAATATAATACAAGTCTCTTTAATCCCGCGCATAATCAACCGGAAAAATAATCGGAGCCTCCCTGTCCCGATTGGAAAGATGCGCTACAAGTGTTTCTATTTGAGGAATCAATGCCTGGCTCCCGTCGTTGTATATCACGAAGTCGGAATGAGCCTTTTTGACTTCGTCCGGCCATTGATTTTCCATCCGGCGCAGCACGTCCGCTTCCGTCAGTCCGTCGCGTGCCATCACCCGTTGCAGGCGGAGCGCACGGGGCGCATATACGGTTACGCGCCAGTCTACCTGCCGGTCGAAACCCGATTCAAACAGGATGGCCGATTCCAGCACGGCATACGGCGCCGTCTGTTCCGACAGCCACTGCCGGAAATGGCGGGCTACTTCCGGATGGATGATCCCGTTCACCTGCGCCAGCAGCGAGGGGTCGTTGAATATCAGCGCGGCCATCCGGCGGCGATTCAGTCCGTTTGCATCGTAGATGCCGTCCCCTCCCGGCAAGGCGGTTAGTTGTTCACGAATAACGGGAAGAGTTGCAACCAGTTGTTTGCTCTCCTCGTCGGCCACGTAAACCGGCATGCCGTATGTCCCGAGCAGGGATGCAACCAGCGACTTGCCGCTTCCGATACCGCCCGTAATACCTATTGTCGTCATAACCTCAGTTGTTTTGTTCGATGATAAATTCGACCGTCTCCGGATTGAGCGCCGGGTACGTAATCCACGAGGGTTGTTTGTTCAGGCGAACCGGCAGCTTTCCCGCCGTGCGGTTTGCCTCAAATTCTTCAAAGGGCATGCGTATCTCGAAATCGTTCTCCGACACGTCCTTGAAACGCGACACGGGCACATTGCATACGACTTCGACGGTTGACGGAAACAGATGCAGCGTATAATTTTCCGGCAACCCCGTGCACAGTACGGGGATCGTCAGCCGTTTTTCCGTAAATTCCTCGACAGGCGCCGTCACTTCGACCTCGTCCTCATCCATCTGCACGCCGGCGATTTCCCGCAGGCGCAGCGTGACGGTCTGCGTCCTGTTCACGTTTTTCAACTCCATGCGAACCGTTCGCAACTCGCGCAGCGTGTCCAGAACCGTCCGGCTTGCGAATACGCTCACCCTGGCCGGCGTGACGGTCATGGAGTCGGCCAGTTGAAAGCCCTGCTCCGGCGAGACGGACAGCTCCGCAACCACCGGCAACTCCTTGCGCTGCAATTCCGCATAATGCACCTCGACCGTTTGTGGTTCAAAGCCAAGCAAGGCAGTAGAAGAAGTCAGTTGTTTCAAAATGCAGGACTCGATCGTTTTCCGGCTCACCGTGGCGGCGGCGCTGTCCTCTCCCGAAAGGTTTTTCAGGTTCACCTCCAGCGGAGCAAACTTGCACAGCCACGAGTAATTGAGCATCACAAGGCCTTTGTCCTTCACCCGGAAGAGGATGGATACCGGATTGTCGTCCGTCAGGATGATATTCGCCGGCACCTGTTTGTACTTTACCGGCAGGACGATCTCCATTTCCATCTCTTCCTGCAGACTTTGCAAATACCAGAAACCGGCGGACAGCAAAACGAACAAAAGAAAAACCAGGGTCTCTTTCCATTGCCGTCGATGAAAAAAGGCCTTGGTATAACAAACAATTGACTTGAACGGATTGGATTTATCAAGTCGGAACATGCCGGGCGCTATTTGGACGGTATGTCTTCCGGAGAAGCATATACCATTGTTTTGTCTACCCGGAGACACACTTCGTCAGCCACCTTGATCAGCATTGCCGTTTCCTGTATTTCCTTGATGCGGCCGTGTATGCCGCCGGCGGTAACGACCCGGTCGCCCGTCTTGAGCGCTTCGCGTGCCTTCTGGACGGCTTTCTGTTTCTTTTGCTGCGGACGGATCATCAGGAAATAAAAGATGGCCACGATGGCGACCATCATAACGATACCCTGATATTTTGACCATTCCGACGGAGCTTCCGCCGGGGCCTGGAGTAAAATTGCAAGTAAATTCATATCATTCATTTTTATTAATACGGTTAATATTCATTGCCTCAAGGATACGAGAAACTCAATCCTTCAGCAGTATTTTTTCTTTTCTCAAGTCCTGAACCACGGCATCCAGAATCCCGTTGATGAACGTCCCGCTGCGGGGCGTGCTGTAATACTTGGCCGCGTCGATGTATTCACTGAGCGTCACGTTGACGGGAATCTTCGGGAAGTACATGATTTCTGCCAGCGCCACCTGCATGATGATCAAGTCCATGTGGGCAATGCGCTCCGTTTCCCAGTTTTTCAGGTGCTTGCCGATGCGTTCGTAATACTCCGCCCGGTGCATCAGCGCGTAGCGAAACAGCTTGATGGCGAACTCGCGGTGTTCGTCGTCCTTGTACATCGGCAACAGTTCCTGTTCGCTGCCCGCCGATTCCTCGAACTGCCGGATGGTTTTGATGATAAACGTTTCGATGATGTCCACGTCGTCGTTCCAGTAGATGCTCATGTCCTCCAGCGCATTCTCCAGGTCTTCGTTTCCGCAGAGAAGCAGCCGGAAAACCGATCGCCAGAACTCGCGGTCGGTCTCGTACGAATCATTGGGATTGTTCAGATACGTTTTATACACATCCGACGCAAGGATCAGGTCCAGTATCTGTTTCACGAAACCGGCTTCATGCACCCACGAAATACCGTGATCCCTCACGTATTTCCGCAGCATTTCGTTGCTTTGCACCTGCTGTGCGAAACGGTTGTCGACCAGTCGCGTGTTCGGACTCAGTTCCTCCTCGCTCGGACGGTACTTGCTTTTGCGTGTTTCGAGACGCCGTTCCTGCAACCGCGTAACGTCCACAATCAACAATAAAAAATAATAGTACAAGTCGTACGAGCGCCGTAAACTCAAAAACAATTCGTTTTCTGCCACTTTCAAGTCCACGTCGCTGTTTTGATGGTAGGCGTACACCATCTGTAACACTTTAATGCGGATTAAAATCCTATTAATCATTGTATAAAAGAACTACTTAGTAAATTTCAGTTTGCGAAGATAATGAATCTTTGGCACATGCGCACATTTTCCGCAAAAAAACATCTCCAAAAGGCGAAACCGGATGAATCTTTTTCATGGATTGAAATGCGGTTTGCCCCGACCGGGAAGCGGTTTTTCCCGGATTATCCCCGAATAGTCGTATATTTGCCCCGGTATTAATATATATAATGTATAATTTCATCCTACGAACATGAACAAGTGTACTGTTTTCTTCATCGCCTGCTGTCTGCTGACGGCGGGCCGCGCTGCGGCGCAGGACGTGCGCATCCATTCGCACAACGATTATGACCGCGACGTCCCCTTCTTTCAGGCTTACCTGCAACAGGCTGCTTCCATCGAGGCCGACATCTTCGCTACCGGCCGCGAAGACGAACTGCTCGTTGCTCACAATGCCGCGGACTTGCCTTCCGCTCCCTCGCTCGACGAGGCCTATCTCCGGCCCCTCGTCGACCTCTTCCGGCGCAACGGCGGACGGGCGTGGAAAAATTCCGACCGGCAGCTTATCCTGCTCGTCGACCTCAAGACGCCCTTCGATCCCGCCCTGAAGCTGCTGGTCGACAAGCTGCAACGCCATCCCGACGTCTTTGACCCCGGGGTCAATCCGCACGCCGTGCGCGTCGTCATCTCCGGCGACCGGCCGCCGGCCGAGGCCTTTGAACGCTATCCCGCCTTCATTTTCTTCGACGGGGCGCATACGGACTATTCTTCCGAACAGCTCGAACGCATCGGCATGATCAGCTTCAGTCTGGGCAGTTTCACCCGGTGGGATGGCGCCGGACGCCTGTCGCCCGACGACTATCGCGCGCTCTGCAAGGCTATCGACGCGGCGCACGCGCTCGGAAAACCGATCCGCTTCTGGGGAACGCCCGACTCGCCGGTTGCCTGGAGCCTTCTCCATCAGCTTGGTACGGACTTCATCAATACCGACCGGCCAGAGGCTTGCACCCGCTTCTTTCGGGAACTGAAACACGAAAAATAAACGTTTTTTATGAGATTGACGACCCCGAAAAGTGACAAGACGAAATTTTATTTGCATTTTTAACGAAAACTATTTTTTTGTTCCGCAAAAAGCTATACCTTTGCGGTGCCAATTTACAATCAGGTTGTGTTTCATAATGAGAAGCTCGGGTAAATATGTGAATATTGTTGTTTAGTATGTGGATTTTTTTAGCCCGGGCGCCGAAACTTCAGGTCCGCGAACGGCACGCCCTGAAACGGATCT
>JAITQL010000130.1 GCA_031288935.1 Tannerella sp. | reverse complement strand
GCGGCGAGCGGCAAACAAAGCCACGCGAGCCATAAAAACAAACTTCTTTTCATGATCTATTCCATTTTAAATATTATAGATGACAAATATAGAAAAAAAAATCCGACCCGCCGCAAGTGCGCTCGACGGCGCCGTTTTGCCCTTTCGCGCGGGTTTTACCCGTCACTTTAACAGACAAAAAGTTTCTGTGGGTGTATTCCTTTTACCGGATGATGGCCGTGCGTTCTCCGTCGGCAAGGCGCAGCGTCACTTCGTCGCCGGAGGAGAGGTCGGAGGTGTGCCTGACGGCTTTTCCGTCTTTCAGGATCAGCGAATAACCCCGCTTCAGCGTATGATCGGGCGATGCCATTCTCAGAAACTGCTCCGTCAGTTCCAGTTGGCGGTTCCGGTCGGCCAGACACGACGTCCATCGGTTTTGCAGGTGCAGACGCGCCTCTTCCAGCGCCGACCGGTGTTGCATGATCAGCAGCCGTGAGGCGGGCAAGACGCCTGCCAGGGCTTGCAATTGTGTCCGTCCGCGCTCGATCCGGCGCATGACCGTCGACGGAAAGCGGGCGGTCAGCAGGTTCAGCTGCGTCTGCCGGGCGGAAAGAATCCCGGCCGCAAGGGCACGGATGGCTTGTTGCATCTCGTTCAACAGCCTGGCCTGTCCGTCCATCCGTTCTATCAGAAAAGCCGCCACGGCCGTCGGCGTCTTCATCCGGATGTGGGCAACCAGGTCGGTGACGGATTCGTCGCGTTCGTGTCCGATGCCGGTGATGACGGGCAGCGGGAACTGTGCGCAATGGGCGGCCAGCAAGTAGGAATCGAAGCAGTTGAGGTCGGACGCCGACCCGCCGCCGCGAATCAGGACAACCACATCGAAACAGTCTGCACGGCAAATACTGTCCAGGGCGGCAATGATGGAAGCCTCGGCGCGTTCGCCCTGCATCACGGCCGGAAAGAGTTTCAGGTAAAAGGGATAACCGGCGGGATTGTTCATCAGCTGGCTTTCAAAGTCGCCGTATCCGGCGGCCGTCGGCGAAGTGATCACGGCGATTCGCTGCGGCAGGGCGGGAAAGGGAAGCTCCCTGTTCAGGTCGAAGATACCCTCCTCCTTCAGCCGGCGGATGATTTCCGTCCGCTTCCTGACCAGATCGCCCAGCGTAAAGGCCGGTTCGATGTCGAGCACGTTCAGGCTGTATCCGTAGAGCTTGTGGAACGCGACCGAGACCTTTACCATCACCTTCAGCCCGGAAACGAACGCCTGTCCGGTTTCCTGCTCGAAATACGGCCGGATCAGCTGAAACGTCCGCGCCCAGATCATGCCGCGCGCCTTGGCGACGATCTGCCTGCCGGACGCATCCTTTTCGACAAACTCCAGGTAACAGTGTCCCGACGAAGCGTTGACGCGCACGTCGCTTGTTTCGGCCTGAATCCAGCAGGCATCCGGGAGCAGCGCGCCGATTGCCTCGCTCACCCGCTCGTTCAGCGCGGAAAGGGAGAGAGCGCCGCCGGAGGCATCCGAATTATTGAACAGATCCATTCAATTCGCTTGTATAAGCCTTGTAGATATTCGGGATTCCGTATCCCCGTTCGGCATCCGGCCGTTCGGACTGCGAGGCGGTACGGCGGATCAGGTCGATCACCTCCCTGTTGTCGAGCCACGGCAGGGCTTGCCAGAGGCAGGCGCTCAGTCCGGCCACGACCGGCGTGGAAAAGGAAGTGCCGTTCGTATACTCCATGTTTCCCGTGGCGTCGATCACGCATACGCCGGAACCTAACGCAACGACGTCGGGCTTCACCCGGTAGTCGGCGGTGAAGCCTTTTGAACTGAAACTGCTGAGCTGTTCGTCGTCGTCAATGGAGCCGACGGTCAGGATGTCGCGGGCGTCGGAGGGAAACGTGATTTTCTCCCAGTCGTGACCTCCTTCGTTGCCGGCGCTGCAAAAGATCAGCATCCCCTTGTCGGCCGCCGTCTGCGCCACGCGGGTGATGAAGGCCGTCTGTCCGTCGAGGTCGGCGGCGGTATAGCGCATCTCCTCCATGTCGAACAGGTAGTAGCCCAGCGAGGTGGAGAGGATGTCCACGCCCGCGCTGTCGGCATATTCCACCGCAGCCGCCCAGTAATCTTCCTCAATCGGATATTCGGTGCGCGTGTCTTCGCTTTTGATCAGGAGATAGGAAGCCTCCGGCGCAGCTCCGACCATCACGCCGGGCAGGTTGGCGGCAAGGCAGGAAAGGACTTTGGTGCCGTGGTCGTCTTCGCAAAACACGTCGTGACCCGGAAATACGACGTTGTGCGTACCCAGCAGCCGGAGCGAAGCAAAAGCGGTGACACGGTCGGCGTGCAGGAAGCCGGCGTCGACGACGGCCACGCGCATGCCCTGTCCCCGCCGGCCGGCCTCATGCAGGCGCGCGCCGTTCAGCATGTTCAGCTGCGCCGCGCCGTAGCCGTATTCCTCCGTCAACTTGCTGCAGGATGGCGCCAGCCGGGAGGTATCGTCCATGCAAGCGGTAGCCGTCAGCCGGTCGGCGCCCTTCCACACGCACAGGAGGGAGTCGACGATCGGCAAGGCCGCCAGACGCCCGGCCGCCACGCTGTCTTCGCACTCCACCACGACCGACGCCATCCACTTGCTTTGCGTCACGATCCGGACGCCCGCCGAAGCGATCTGCTCGATGTACGAAGAAGCAATCGGCACGTCGGAAAGCGAAACTTCCACATTCCGCTTCGTACGCCGTTCCATCGCTTCCGGCGAAAGGAATTTTTCGGGCGATGCCACCGCCGTCTCCGAAACGCCTTTGTCCTTCAGATACAACCTGAAACAATAACTCTCTTCCGCACCGGCCGTCGCCGCCAGAAGCATCCATCCACATAAACACAAGGCTGCACGCCCCGTCCGGACATGCGCCCGGGAATTTCCTGTCTTTACCATACTGTTTGTTTAAACTCGCGCAAAAGTAGTAAACCTTTCGTTTCCCGCATCAATCAATTTGTGAATTTGGCAACATTTTCACGGAAAACTTCCTTTTATAATCTTGAAGACGTTGCTTTGTTTTCCTCTCCCAAGTTTTAACAGATACATTTGTCCCTTGTTCAGCCCTTCGGGAATTTCTATCCGATCTTGAGTTGCCTGTCCGGAAACGATTGTCTTTCCATTCATATCCATGATTGAATAGTCAAAAGGAGGAGTTAAATTACGAATGTACAAACGGTCATTCACCGGATTTGGAAATATGGTAATATCGTTGTCGGAACTTATTTCATTGATGGAAGTCGGGGGAAAATCGGCGCCCGAACTGCCTGCGTATTCAACCGAATAATCGTAATAGACCTTGAAATGCCAAAACCTTCTTGCCGTGCAACCTGCGGGACAATCGCCCCAGCCGGTCGAATAGTTCAGAAGTACATAATCGGGATAAATAGCGCCGGTGACGGTATTTCCATCGCCTATCCGTCCCAGGGCAGGCTCTAAAAACTCAACATCGGAAATTTTTTCAAAGGCGGCTTTTAAAGGAAGATAATTGTAGTTGATACTTGATTTGATTTTAATCAGATAATACATTCTGGACAAGTCAAGTTCTTCATAACTGTCAAAATCAAACCGGTATTTCTGCATTAAACTGTCTATTTCCGGTTGTCCGCAAGGTATGATTCCATCGGCTAACTGCACTGCCCAATCGTATTTCCGAAAAGGACATATCTCATAATAATTCATTGAAT
>JAITQL010000102.1 GCA_031288935.1 Tannerella sp. | reverse complement strand
TTCGTTGCTCATAAAATGATTTTGTTTGAGTTTATTATTTTTCCCGCAAATGTATATGAAATAATTGAACTACGCACAACCATCGGATGAGAGGGCAATACTTTTTAAAATATTGCGAGCGCATTCCCCAAGCCCTGAAAGGGTGCAAGCCGTGATGGTTCTCAGGCTTTCAGCCTGACGGGGGAGGGGCGTCATCTCTCCGCAGGGCGATGCCCTGCGCTGTTGCTCGAAGGCTTTCAGCCTTCAAGTTGCTGCGAAAGACAGCGCCGTCTCTGCGCGGCATTATCCCTCAAACCGGTTCAATGTCAGTCGGTCTCCGTCCCAGCGGATGTAGGAGAAGTATTGCATCCAGTCGCCGGCCAGGAGGAGGCGGGAGGTGTCGGTCAGCCGGTGGTCGAGGAGGAGGTGCAGGTGTCCGAAGATAAAAAACCGGATGTCCGGATGTGTTCGGAGGTATGCCTGTGCAAAGGCGACCAGGATTGCCGCCCGTTTTTCTATTCCCGGCTGCTGTTTTTTCTTCAAACCGGTTTTACGGCTGCTGAACGACCATTGTCTGGCAAAGCCGAACGTCCAGCGGGGGTGGATACCGGAGTAGAAGAACTGGCAGACTTTGTTGCGAAACATGGCTTGCAGGAAACGGAACAGGGGCGGATGTTGCCCGACCTCGTCGCCATGCGCCAGGAAAAAACGTTCGCCCAGCAGGTCGACGGTCAGGGGGCCTTGATGGATGGTTGCGCCGATTTCCTGCGGCAGGTAGTCGAACATCCAGATGTCGTGATTCCCGATGAAGAGGTGTATTTCGATCCCCCGGTCGGCCAGTTCGGCCAGCTTGCCGAGGAACCGGACGTGTCCGCGCGGCACGACGTACTTGTACTCGTACCAGTAGTCGAACATGTCTCCCAGTAAATAAACGGCCTGCGCATCGTCCCGGATGCTGTCCAGCCAGCGGACGAGCTTCTTTTCTGCCGCCAGGGGGTCGTCGAGATTGCGGTTGCCGAGGTGCGCATCAGAGGCGAAATAAATATGCTTGCCGGGGGGATTCACCTGTTGGATGTATTTTTACAGTAAACCCAGTTCCAGCCGGGCTTCTTCGCTGATCATGTCCCGGTTCCATTCCGGTTCGAAAACCAGATCGACCTGTACGCTTTTCACTCCTTCCACGGCTTCCGTTTTCATCCGAATGTCTTCAATGATGAAATCTGCCGCCGGGCAACCGGGCGCGGTAAGCGTCATGTCTATCCGCACGTTTTTTTCTTCGTCCACATCCACGCGGTAGATGAGTCCAAGATCGTATACATTGACCGGAATTTCCGGGTCATAAACCGTTTTTAATGCTGCGATAATCGCTTCTTCGGTTTGTAAAAATTCATTTTCCATCACTGTCTGTTAAGTCCGGATGATTGAACCTGTAGCCGTCCTTCGTCGGCGTAACTGTAATATTGGTTGTCGGAGAGAATGACATGGTCGAGTAGACGGAAGCCCAGCAGTTGCGCCGCCTTTTCCACCCTGAACGTCAATGCGTCGTCCTGCGGGCTGGGCTGCAGGTTTCCCGACGGATGATTGTGGCACAGAAAAAGACCCGAACACAGTGTGTTGACAGCCGCCTTCAGTATCAGCCGCATATCGACGGGCGCATTGCCGGCCCCCCCCTGACTGATTTTGACTTTTTCAATGATTTTTCCCGAACTGCCTGTCATTGCAATCCAGCACTCTTCATACGGGAGGTCGCACAACAGCGGATGAAACAGTCGATATACCTGAGCGCTGCTGCGGATACTTTTTCTTTGCAGGGGTTCCGCAACATCCCGGCGACGCCCCAGTTCCATTGCGGCGGCAATCGTGATGGCCCTGGCCTCGCCGATTCCGTTGAATGTCATCAATTCCTTGATGGACATCTTGCCCAAAGCGTTCAGATTATTGGAAATGGAGTTCAGGATGCGTTGCGACAACTGGACGGCCGTCTCGCTACTGTTACCCGAACCGATCAGAATCGCTAACAGTTCCGCGTCGCTTAATGCAGAGATGCCCTTGAGGAGCATCTTTTCGCGCGGACGGTCTTCAACGGCCCACTCCTTGATGCGAAGTCTTCCGGCCAAGTCATCCATTGGGGATTATTTTGCACGCCCGATATAGGAACCGTTGCGGGTATCCACTTCGATTTTTTCGCCCACGTTGATGAAGAGCGGGACACGGACTTCGGCGCCCGTTTCCAGCGTGGCGGCTTTCAGCGTATTGGTGGCGGTATCGCCCTTGATGCCAGGCTCGGTATAGGTGATTTCCAGCGTTACGTGCACCGGCAGTTCACAGGTCAGTATGGTTTCGCTTTCGGCATGAACCATTGCCTCCACGGTGTCACCTTCTTTCAGGAACTGCACGCCGTCGATGCTTTCGCCGGGCAGGGAAATCTGATCAAATGTTTCGGGGTGCATGAAATTGTATCCCATTTCATCTTTATACAGGAATTGATAGGGTCGACGTTCGATGCGTACTTCTTCTACTTTGACGCCGGAATTCCACGTCTTGTCGATGACACGTCCTGTTGTCACGTTTTTCAGTTTAGTACGAACAAAAGCGGGCCCTTTACCGGGCTTTACGTGTAGAAACTCAATAATGAAGAAGTATGTCCCGTCAATATTCAAACACATCCCGTTTCTAAAATCTGCAGTTGTAGCCATAAATTACATTTTATCATTTGCTTGTGACCCGGGTGGGATTCAAACCCACGACCTTCAGAACCGGAATCTGACGCTCTATTCACTAAGCTACCAGGCCAGAAAAACGTTGCAAAGGTATAAAAAAATCCGTGACTCCACAGTGCAGGTTTCGTTTTTATGAATATTTGAGGACTGTCTGTTAGTACAAGTCGGAATTATCCGGTACATTTGCTCCTGTTTTTAAAGAAAATAAAGTGATGGATGTAAAAATAGAAACAAGCTGGAAAGAACGGCTGGCCGGTGAATTTAAAAAAACATACTTTAGTCAGTTGACGGATTTTGTACGTGAAGAATACGGGAAAACAACGGTTTACCCCCGTGGCACGCAGATTTTCAACGCCTTTGAACATTGTCCTTTCGATAAGGCAAAGGTTGTTTTGCTGGGGCAAGACCCTTACCACGAACCCGGACAGGCGCACGGGCTGTGCTTCTCCGTGCCGGACGGCGTGCCGTTCCCGCCGTCGCTGATAAATATCTTCCAGGAAATCAAATCGGACTTGGGAAACCCCATTCCCCGGAGCGGCAATCTGACCCGCTGGGCGGAACAGGGCGTACTGCTGCTTAACGCCACGCTGACCGTGCGTGCACATGCTGCCGGTTCGCATCAAAACAAGGGTTGGGAAACGTTTACCGACGCCGTCATTGACCGGCTGAACTCGGAACGCAATCATATCGTGTATTTGTTGTGTGGTTCCTACGCCCAACGGAAAGGCAGTATCATCAACGATTCCCGCAATCTGGTGCTAAAGTCGGCGCACCCGTCGCCGCTCTCGGCTTATCGGGGGTTTTTCGGAAACAAACACTTCAGTCAAACCAACGATTATCTGATTGTCTCCGGCCAAACGCCAATCGAGTGGTGAAGGGAGGCGTTTCAAATGACGACTTCTACTGAAACCTTTGTCAGTAGAAGTCGTTGCGCTGTTATTTCCTCAATATAAAACGGTTGTTTCCTTTTCACCACTCATCTTTTGGTATGTGGCCGATACGTTTTCAAAGGTGCAGATAAC
>JAITQL010000070.1 GCA_031288935.1 Tannerella sp. | reverse complement strand
CGAAAAAAGCGGAGGCGTTACCGCATCATCCGCTCCAGGTCTTCGGCCTTGCCGGGCAGTTTTCGTCCCAGCTGGCGGGCGCCGGAGGGAGTGATCAGGTAATCCTCCTCGTGACGGATGCCGCCGAAGTCTTTCCAGGCAAGGACGCGGTCGTAGCGGATGAAATCGGCGAAGCGCTTTTCGGCATACCATTGGTCTATGAGTTCGGGGATGAAATAGATACCCGGTTCGACGGTATGCACGAATCCCGGCTCCAGACGCCGTGCCAGTCGCAGCGAACGGCGTCCGAACTGCCGGCTTTTGGGCTGTCCGTCGTAGCCGACGTAGCTTTCGCCCAGGTTTTCCATATCGTGCACATCCAGTCCCATCATGTGACCCAGGCCGTGCGGGTAGAAAAGCGCGTGCGCGCCGGCGGCAACGGCCTCCACCGCGTCGCCGCGCATCAGTCCGAGGCTTGTCAGCCCCTCGACGATGATTCGGGCCGAGAGGTCGTACACCTCCTCGAAGCGCACGCCGGGGCGCAGGGCGGCGACCGAGGCTTCGTGACAGGCCAGACGGACGTCGTGCACGTCGCGCTGGCGGGCGGTAAAGACGCCGGCGGCCGGAACGGTGGTCGACAGGTCGCCGGCATAGCCCGCCTGCGTCTCGGCGCCGGCGTCGAGCAGGAACAGATCGCCGCGCTGCACCCGGTTGCCGTGAAAGTGGTTGTGAAGCGTCTGTCCGTTCACCGTCGCAATGGTGGGAAAGGCCAGGCGGCAGTGGTTCGCCGCTGCCACGGCCTCGACCGCCGCCGCCACCTCATACTCCCACACGCCCGGCCGCACCGTGCGGATCATCGCCTCGTGCATGTCCGCCGACACCCGGCACGCCCGTTCGATCTCCTCCACTTCCTCCGCCGTCTTGCAGTTTCGCAGGCCGACTACCCCCCTGACCAGCGCCTCCGAGGGCGCCTCCGCTCCCGGAGCGACGTCCAGCAGGCGCCACAGTTTCAGTTGATGCTCCGGGCGGTAGGAAGGCAGGTAATGAACCGTCCGCCCCTGCCGGACGGCCTCCCGCAGGTACGGCGCCAGCTCCGCAACCGGCTTCACGCACGCCACGCCCGCCGCCTCGCACTGCCCGCGCAGGGAAGGCTGCGCGCCCGTCCATACGATCGCCTCCATCGTCAGCTCGTCGCCGAAAACAGTCTCCCGGCCTTCCTCCACATCCATCACCGCCGTCAGACCGGCCAGCGGCAATCCGAAAAAATACAGAAACGTGGAATCCTGCCGGTAAGGATACGTATTGTCCGCATAATTACAGCCCGTTTCGTCATTTCCCAAAAAAAGCAACAGACCGCCTTCCACCCTCTTTTTCAGGTCGGCACGCCGTTGCACGTAAGTCTCTTTTTTGAACATAAGCGAGTTTTCTTTAATAACAGGAACAAAAGTACGGATTTTTTCCTATTTTTGTAGGATTATTTACGAACAGACATGTCAACAGACGATCATACCCTACCGGCGCTGTCTTCTCTACAGCCACATGCCGCGGATCCGTCCGCCCATTCGCCCTTCTCGGGAGAACTTTCCTATGCCGTACTGCTCGAGCAGCTGGAACTGAAGGAACTCCGCGAGAACGGACGTTACGCCCTGGCGCCTGCATCCGGGGAGCAGTGGGTGTGGAATGCGGACGAAGGCGCCGCAGCCGCGCTCCAGCCCCTGATTGACGAAGGCAACACGCGGGTGCGGAAGCTGGTCGCCATGCTGACTTTTGTGGCGGACAGGCTCCGTCCGTCCGCCAGGATTCCCTCCCATGTCATATCCTACCTGTGCAGCGACGCGGTGACGCGCACCGTCTTGCAGCGCTTCAACGCCGCCATCGGGGGCAACAGCACGACGTTGACGGAACTGTCCTACCGGATCGGGGACAACGTGGCCGAGGCCAACGACATCTTCCGGACAATCCGCTTCTGCGATCCCGCAACGGGGTCGGGCGTTTTCCCCGCCGCCCTGCTGAATGAAATGATTGCGGTCAAGTCGCAGCTGGGTATCCTGGCCGATCTCGACGGCAATCCCCTGTTTCAGTACAAGGTAACGGTTGAGGAGGGCGAGCTGGCGGTATACGACAAAAAGCGGTTCGGCGCCTGCTCCTTCAAGGCCTCCGACCCGGAAAGCCGGCGCATACAGGAAACGTTTCTGCATGAAAAAAAGACGCTCGTGGAGCAGTGTCTCTTCGGCGTCGACCTGAATCCGACCGCCGTGTCGGTATGCCGTTTGCGCCTGTGGACGGAACTGCTGAAACATCTTTGCCGGGAAACGGACCCGCGGCTGTCGGCATCGGTCGCAACCTGCAACATCCGTTGCGGAGACGCGCTGGTGAGCCGTTTTTCCCTGCACGAAGACCTGCGGGAGGTGTTCAGGCGCATCGAGTACGGCGGCATGGACGACTACCGGAGGATGGTGGAGGAATCCAAGCGGGCGCGCACCGGAGAAGCGAAAAGCGATGCGGGACGGATGATCGAACTGCTCAGGATGAAGATACGGCGGGAGTTGATACGCAGCGACCGGAACAGCGAAGAGCTGCTGAAGTGGCAGCGCGAGCTGGATCTGCTCAGGGAGCCTGCTCTTTTCACGCTGGACGAGGGCAAGCGGCAAGCCGTGAAGGACAGGATACACAACGCGCAGGCGATGATCGAGCGCTGCCGGCGGAAAATCGAAGAGTTCGAGCACAATCCCGTTTTTGAACAGGCCGTCGAGTGGCGTTACGAGTTCCCGGAACTGTGGAACGAGACCGGTGATTACGCCGGGTTCGACTGCATCGTCGGGAATCCCCCGGATACGCAGGACATGCGCATGAACGAAGCAGCCGGGCAGTACAAGCAGACGTATTACAAGTCCTACCGGCAGACCGGCGAGGCAGTCAGCCTGTTTTGCGAGCTGGGCAACCGGCTGTTGAAGCCGGAGGGCTTTTTGTCGTACATTACGTCGAACAGCTGGATGCAGTCGGCCCCGGCCGGCAAGATGTGCCGGTATTTGATGGAGGAGATGAATCCGCTGTGGGCGATTGAGCTGAACACGTCCCGGCCGGAGCCGGAGGGCGCGTCCGCCCCAAAAGGGATCGTCATCCTGCAAAAGGCGCGCAATCAGTACCGGATGATGAGCTGCCGGATCGACGACGGCTTTGACTGCCGGAAAATGAAGCTGGCGGACTACATACGGCAGCACGCGACGCCGTTTACCGTCGAAGACAATGGCCGGTTCGACACCCCGGCGCCGTTTACCGTCCTTTCCGGTACGGAGAAGGAAATCAAGGCGAAAATCGAACAGACCGGCACGCCGCTCAAGGCATGGGACATCCGCATGTACACGGGCATTTGTACCGGTTGCGACGAAGCGTTCATCATCGACGGAAAACAAAAGGATGAATTTATCCGGAACGATTACAAGAACACGGACATCATCAAGCCGCTGTTGCGCGGCGACGACGTCCGGCCGTTTGCACCCGCAAAGACAGACCTCTGGCTGATTTGCCTCCCCTGGCATTTCCCGCTGCTGTACGACGCCACCATCAAGGCGGCTTCCGACCGCGCCGAGCAACGCTTCCGCCAGCAATATCCCGCAATCTGCGAACACCTGGAGAAATACCGGGACAAACTGTTCGGCCGCAACGAAGCGGGCGTCACGTTCGAATGGTATGCCCTGCAACGCTATGGCGCAACCGCCGAATGGGATGATTTCCTGACACAGAAAATCGTATGGAAACAGGAATCGGAAACAACGGGCTTTTGCATCGACTACCGCGGCTGCGCCATTCTGGACACGGCCTGCTTTGCCGTCGGGCAACACCTGAAATATTTGCTGGGCGTACTCAATTCCAAACCGGGACGCTACCTGTTGCACGATTTGCCGCGCATGACCGACGGCAAGGTGCGGATCGGCATGTCCACCATGGAGGCGCTGAAGGTGCCGGTTCCGAACATCAAAGTCGAGTCGGAAATGATTTCGTGGATAAACAAGCGCACTTCGGACGCTCACCGCGACGAAAGAGCGGTGATCGACCGGAAGATAGACGAGTATGTGTACGACATGTACAAGCTGAATCAGGAAGAAAGAGAATGGATAGAGACCACTATTTTGAGTATTTAATTCTATATAAAAGGTAACATTACATGTATACGAGAAGAAATTTTTTAAAGACAGCGACCATGGCTTCAGCCGGATTAGCCGTGGGTGGACTGGAGTTGAATGCGGCAAGTTATCGCCAGATTGTCGGCGCCAACGAAAAAGTGAATCTGGCCTGTGTCGGAATCGGAAACCAGGGCTGCGAGATTATCAAGGAGTTTGCAAAAACAGGACTGGCCAATGTCGTGGCGCTGTGCGACGTCGATATGGGCGCAAAGCACACGCAGGAGATCATGGCCATGTTTCCGAAGGCCAAACAATTCAAGGATTTCCGGGTAATGTTCGACCGGATCGGGAACGAATTTGACGCCGTAACGGCCGGTATTCCCGATTTCGCACATTTCCCGGTCTGTATCCAGGCCATCAAGTCGGGAAAACACATTTATGTGGAAAAACCGATGTGCCGGACGTTTCTCGAAGGCGAACTGATGATCGAGGCAGCCAGGAAATATCCGAAAGTAGTGACGCAAATGGGTAACCAGGGACATTCCGGCGGCAATTACTTCCAGTTCAAGGCCTGGAAAGACGCCGGTATTATCAAGGACGTGACGGAAGTGACGGCGCACATGAATTCCTCGCGGCGCTGGCACGGGTGGAACTCGCGGATTTACAAGTATCCGGCGGCAGAGCCGATTCCGGACGGGCTGGACTGGGATACCTGGAACATGGCCGTCCAGTATCATGAATTTAACGACAGATACCACCTCGGCAACTGGCGATGCTGGTATGATCTGGGCATGGGCGCCCTGGGCGACTGGGGAGCGCATCTCATTGATACCGTACACCAGTTTCTGGAACTGGGATTGCCCTACGAAGTCACTCCGGTCATGCTGAAGGAGCACAATGATTATTTTTATCCGATGTCGTCGACGCTTCAGTTCCGCTTTGCCGCGCGCAAGAACATGCCGGCGCTGGACATCAACTGGTATGACGGAGTAGACAACGTGCCCACCGTACCGGCCGGTTACGGAACGTCGGATATTGATCCGAACGTGCCGCCCGTAGCCGGCGGGAAACTGCAGCCGACCACGCTGAATCCGGGGAAAATCATCTACGGAAAGGATTTGACCTTCAAAGGCAGTTCGCACGGAAGTACGCTGTCCATCATTCCGGAGGAAAAGGCGAAGGAAATGGCCTCCAAACTGCCGGAAGTCCCCCCGTCGCCTTCCAATCATTATGCAAACTTCCTGCTGGCCTGTCTGGGCAAGGAAAAGACACGCTCGCCGTTCGAGGTAGCCGGGCCGCTGAGTCAGGTATTCTGTC
>JAITQL010000067.1 GCA_031288935.1 Tannerella sp. | reverse complement strand
CAAATCGACGGTGCGCCTCTTCAACACGGGCAACCTGCCGACAGGCGAACTGACGCTGACCCTGACGGGCGTCGGTGCGGGTGAGTTTACGCTATCGACGACCGCGCCGGGCAGTCTGGAAGCAGGCGGCGAAGCGGACATTGCCTTCACGGTGCAGGCAGGTCTTGCTCCGGGCGTTTACACCGCCACGCTGACCGCCACGGCCGAAGGCATGACGCCGGTTTCGACAGCAATCACGTACACGGTGACGCCGACGGGCACGGAAGTGGTAACGGCTACCGCCCTGCACGCCTACGCCGCGGACGGCGGTCTGCAAGTAAGCGGCCTGATTCCGGGCGAACTGCTTACAATCTATACCATGCAGGGGCAACTCGTCTATAAGGGCAAAGCGATAGCCAACGAACAGCACGTTCCGCTGTATGGACGCGGAGTGTATATCGTAGTGAACGGAAACAGGACGGTGAAATGCTTCGCAAATTAAGAAGTAAGAATTAAGAGTTAAGAATGATGATTTGAATGGGGCGTGCCGGAAACGGGACGCCCTTTTCTTTGACCCCCGATACCGTACTCCGTGCCACCGTGTCCAATATGATTAGTATAATCGACGCATCGGACGGGCCGCCCCAACCTGTGGAAAGATTTCCGAGGCGTCGGAAAGGTCGCCCCAGGTTGGGGGAAGGTTTCCGAGGCGTCGGAAAGGTCACCCCGGGTTGGGGGAAGGTTTCCGGGACGTCGGGCCGTACACGGTAATTGTCCGTTGAAGTCTGAACCTTGATTTGCCTGATTAAGGGATTGTCAGGATTGTATTCATCAAGCAAATCCTTTCATCAGGCAAATCACGGTTCAGACAATGAGCAGGAGGCACGGAGAAATATATTCTCCGTGCCTCCTTTGCGTTACGCTCTTTATTCTCCATTTTCCATTCTCCATTCTCTGGATTGCTTCATTGCGTTTGCAAGGACGTCGCACGGTATTCTTTTCAGGATACCTGTTACCGCATGGCAAACTTCGCTCTGTGTTTATGTTCTTATATTTCATAATTCATAACGCATAATTCCTTCTCCACCCTATTCACCACCACCGGTATTTTGGCATAATCCGGGTGGCATGCGTCGGCGCGATCCGCCGCGCATATTCGCGTGGATCATGGCCTGCTCGCCCTGTTACAGCTTGCCGATCTCCAGCGCGGTAGCGGCAATCCCCAGCCCCTCATCGACACGGTAGCGCGACGGCATTTCGCTCGTCATCGAGATTTGCGCCATCGCGGTTCCCTGTGCGGGAGATGCCAGGCGGCGGCTCATATCCTGTCCAGTACGGTTTCGATGAGGCGTGGCAGGTGGTCGTTGTAGGCGGTGTTCATCTGTTTGCCTGCGCGCGCGGCGATGATGCAGCAGAGGGTCATGGCGCGGTGTCCCATCAGGGCGGCGAGGCCGGCAAGGGCGGAACTTTCCATTTCACAGTTGGTGATGCGGCGGCCGTGATAGCGGAAGGCGGCGAGGCGGTCGTTGAGAGCGGGATCGGTCAGGGGGAGGCGGAGGAGGCGTCCCTGGGGGGCGTAGAAGCCGTTGGCGGTGAGGGTGACGCCGCGGAGCATGTCGTGGCACGCGATTTGGTCGACCAGGGCGGCGTCGGCGGATACAACGTAGGGGCGCACGCCGGCGACGTGCCAGGGTAGCCGGCAGAGCAGCTCGTCTTCGAAGGCGATGTCGCGTACCCGTTCGCTGCCGGCGTAGAAGTAAAGTACACCGTCCAGCCCGACGGACTGTTCGGCTACCACGGCGGCGCCGATCGGCACGTCCGGTTGCAGTCCGCCGGATGTGCCGATTCGCACCAGCGTGAGTGGACGGAAGACGGGGCGGAGGGTGCGGGTGGCGAAGTCGATGTTGGCCAGCGCATCCAGTTCGTTCATCACAATGTCGATGTTTCCGCAGCCGATACCGTGCGACAGGGCAGTGATGCGTTTCCCGCGGTATGTACCGGTGAGGGTGTGGTATTCGCGGTTGACGACTTCACATTCCCTGCGGTCGAAGTATTGGCCGATGAGCGACACGCGCTCCGGATCACCCGCCAGGACGACGCGGTCGGCCAGCTGTTCGGGCCGGATGCACAGATGGAAGATGCTTCCGTCCGGGCGGATGATCAGTTCGGAGGGCGGCAGGGTCATGGCGGCAGGGCGTCAGTCCTTGATGGGTTTGCTGGGGCCGGAGGCAGGCTTGGCAATAGAGTCGCGCATGGAGGTATCGGCTTCGATATTCTTCATGCGGTAGTAGTCCATGATGCCGAGGTTGCCGCTGCGGAAGGCTTCGGCCATGGCCTGTGGCACCTGCGCTTCGGCTTCGATCACCTTGGCGCGCGCTTCCTGCGCCTTGGCTTTCATCTCCTGCTCGGTGGCGACGGCCATGGCGCGGCGTTCTTCGGCCTTGGCCTGGGCGATGTTCTTGTCGGCCTGCGCCTGATCCATCTGCAGGACGGCGCCGATGTTCTTTCCGATGTCGATGTCGGCAATGTCGATGGAGAGAATCTCGAAGGCCGTGCCGGCATCCAGTCCCTTGCGAAGGACGAGCTTGGAGATGGAGTCGGGATTTTCGAGCACGCTTTTGTGGCTTTCGGACGATCCGATGGAGGAGACGATGCCTTCTCCGACGCGGGCGAGGATGGTTTCTTCACCGGCGCCGCCCACGAGCTGCTTGATGTTCGCCCGCACGGTGACGCGCGCTTTGGCGATGAGCTGGATGCCGTCCTTGGCCACGGCGGTGACGGGGGGCGTGTCAATTACCTTCGGGTTGACGGACATCTGTACGGCCAGAAACACGTCGCGCCCGGCCAGGTCGATGGCCGTAGCCATCTGAAAACTCAGATCAATGTTGGCCTTCGATGCCGAGACCAGCGCATGTACCACGCGCTCCACATGCCCTCCGGCCAGGTAGTGCGCCTCCAGCTCGTCGCGCGTCAGCGACTTCAGCCCCGCCTTGTGCGCCTCGATCATGGCGCGCGCAATCACGCCGGGCGGCACCTTCCGGATGCGCATCAGGAAGAGCTGGATAAGTGAAATATTGACTCCGGACACCTTGGCCGAAATCCACAACAGGAACGGTACATAGTACCAGAAAATAATAAGCAGCGTGAAGACTGCCATGATCAGCAAGTAAAAAACGAAATTTGATTCCATAAGATAAGTTGTATTAATGAATAAATATTACGGTTTGAAAGATATGTCGATTGCTTGTACGGTCACATTGTGTCCGTTTATTTGAACAATGGAGACGGGCATCTGTTCGTCGATGAAAGTCTCCTGCGCCTTGGCTTCGACGGTGATCAGTCCGAAGCGCGCCTTTCCGATGGGCGCCAGGCGCGAGAGCGTGACGCCCCGGTCGCCGGCCCGGAGTCCCAGGTCGTGCGTCGAAGTGAGCGTCGCCTCCACATTGGTATGAAGCGCCACGCGCCGGAACGAGTTGGCGCGAAGCAGGCGAAAGAACAGTCCGCCAAAGATGACGGCGGAACTCGCCAGGGTAACGTGCCCGGCCGCGGGCGAGAGCGAATAGGCGAAGAAGATACCCGCCGCGGCGAAGAGCGCCCCTCCGACGCCCGCCACCGTAATGCCCGGCAGCAGAAAAATCTCCAGCAGCAGTAGAAAAACGGCGACCGCCATGCAGAGAAGGATAATGATAATGTCTAAAGCCATGTCTCAATTGTTTTTCAGTTGTACGTTTTCCGTGTTGCGCGCCCGCTTTTCCCACTCGGCGGTCTGCCGGGTCAGCGCGTCCAGTTCCTTTTCGGACTGGAGGATGGACGGCGCCAGTCGGTCGCGCACGGACTGGTTGCCGCCGGCATAGAGGGTGCGCGCCTCCTCCAGCTTGCCTTCGACGGAGGCCACCTGCTTCTTCAGTCCGACGGCCTTTTCGTAAAAGGATTTGGCTTCGGCGCTGCGGAAATCGTTCCAGGTGAAGTAGGTGGTACGGTCGTTGACAACAAACTCGAAGTTTTTCAGCCCGCCCTTTTCAGCGGGTGCGGGGGCAGCCTGCGCTTCCCGAACGAGGCCGGCACGGTCGCGCCCGTCGACCCACGTATCCCTGATGGCCGCAAGCATCGCCCGCCGGCGCAGCCACTCGTCGTTCCCGTCGCTTTCGAGGCGCTTGCGCGAGTCGTCGGGAATGAAGAGGTAGAGGCACACTTTTCCTTCGGGCTGGTGGCGGTCGGAGGCGAACCAGCCGACGCCCTTGACTTCGTCGATGACCATGAGGTAATCGTTGGCCGGCGAGTTAAAGGGCATGCCCATCTGTTCGGGCGCCAGGTAGGATTGGGTGCCGATGTTGTATCGCGTCACAAAGAGGTCATATCCGCCGATGGAGCCGTTTCCCTTCGAGGCAAAATAAAGCGTCAGGCCGTCGCCAAGGATAAAGGGATAGTTGTTTTCCGCCGTATCGGCCGGGAAGACGGGCTGTTCGTCCGCCCAGGCATCCAGCAGGCGGGAATGGGTGTAGAGCGCCAGGCGGCCCTCGCCGGACGGACGGGCATAGCAGGCCTGATCGCCCCTGGGGTTGATGTAGACGGTGGAAGCGACCGGGTCGGACGACGGAAAATGACTTCCGTACAGCTCCAGCCGGCCGCAGTCTTCGCTGAGAAAGTAAGCGGAAAGGAGCTGATCCTTGTCGACGACCAGACTGTCGATGACCTGCACGTCTTCCGTTTTTTCCTTCATCCGCTGCAGTTTCTCCACCTGTTCCAGCAACTGTTCACAGGCTTCAGTGTCTTCTTTTTTCTTTTCCAGCTGTTCGATGTAGCTTTCCCACATCCCGGCGGCTTCGCCAAAGCGGTACTGCGTCGTGTAAATGCCGGCCAGATAGCGCGCCGCCTCTGCCACCTTACGCTTCAGGGCGACGGTCAGATACGTTTCCGCTGCTTCCAGATCGTTCGTTTCATAGCAACACACGCCGTACCACAAATTGTAGGACGAGTTGTTCGGCGACTGGGCGACCAGCTTCTCGAACGCAGGCTTTGCTTCCCCGTACTGCCCCTCGGCGTAGAGTTTCTTTGCCTGCTCCAGACTTTGCGCGTTCACTCCCATCGAAGCGCACGCGCATAAAATGATTCCTGCTATTTTACCTGACAATGATTTCATCGGTTTATCATCAAAAAATCGGATTTGGCTCAAAGGTAAGAAAAAAAATAAAATCCGAACCGTTCATGAGGACATTTTTTGTTCGATGCAGGTTGAAATGGCCGCTTTATCATCGGGATGAAACCAGCAGATGCTCTTGTCGCGCTTGAACCAGGTCATTTGCTTGCGGGCGTAGACGCGCGTATTGCGTTTGATTTTTTCGACGGCCGTGTCCAGCGACCATTCGCCGTCGAAGTAGCGAAACAGTTCCTTGTAGCCGACGGTGTTCAGGGCGTTGAGGTGTCGAAAGGGATAGACGCGGCGGGCTTCCTCCGTCAATCCGTCGGCCATCATCCGGTCGACCCTCCGGTTGATGCGTTCGTAGAGTTCTTCGCGCGGCCGGAAAAGACCGATCGAGATGATTCGGAACGGCCGCTTCCGGGTCTTGCGGATACAGAACGACGAATAGGGCAACCCCGTCATCCGGCAGATTTCAACCGCATGGATGACCCGCTTGTGATTCCTGCGATCTACGTTCAGGTAATGAACCGGGTCGGCGGTTTTCAATTCATCCAGGATCGACGCCAGGCCGTCGCGCTCATACTGTTCCCAGAGCGCTTGCCGGACAGAGGGCGTCACGGTTGGAATTTCATCCAGCCCCTTGCAAACGGCGTCAATGTACATCATCGACCCGCCGGCGAGCAAAACA
>JAITQL010000183.1 GCA_031288935.1 Tannerella sp. | reverse complement strand
ATAAAGCGGTTGTATGACAATGCCTTGGGAAATTCTTTTCTCAAGTGAACACAAATGTAATGCAGGTAAAAATGCTTGAAGCTGTTGAAAGTTCCGAAGTGATAAAGCATCGGGATGGTGATCATTTCGCTGTCGGACATTTCACATGGACGGTTGCGGCGCTTTTTGCCGTCTTTCAACAGAGTGGGCGTTTGGGCTAACTCTTTTGTAAATTCTTTGCATAAATCGTCTGCAATACAAAAAATCTCAGTAACTTCATCGGCGGTAAGTAAACTCATAATTCTCATATATCTTATTGTAATTCAGCTATAAAGATATGGAAATTATTTGATACTTACCACTTTTTTTTTGCTTTTTCTTATCCAAAACTCAGGTTAATAAGCATTTTTCCGTTCAGAAGTACAGGGGGAGAGGTTTTTTTTCTCTCTTCCTTGGTCACGCGGTTATATTGTCAATATGATAGGGCTGAATGAATATCTTAACGTCGTTATGTCCGATACCGGGAGGAACAAGACAAAAAAGAAGAGAACAACGGTCAGAATTTTACATTGTTTGACTGAGCGAGCGAATGAAGGCTTTGCCTTCGTCATTTTACCAAATCCACCTCCTTGGGAAACTCATTCCGCAAAGAGCGCTGGTCGGCGGGGAAGACGATGCCGGCCTGACGGCGTATTTCATCCATGATTTCGAGGGTAATCAATGAATTTTCGAGCGAATTGACCGCCGATTCGCTGCGGCCGGATTGAATCAGGTCGATAAATTCCGCCACTTCGTAGTAGTACTCGTTCTTTTCGACCCTGGAGAGAAGTTTTTTCGATACGCCGTTCCGGTATGTCAGCGTGACGTCGCCGATGATGTTGATGCGGTCTAACGTGATCCGTCCGTTTTCGCCCTGTATCTCGGTCGGCAGCCGGGAGTCGGCGATCTTGCTGTAGAGTACGGTAGCGTTGAAGCCGTTGTCGTAGGCAAAGTTGACGCTCCCGTGCCCGTCCACGCCGGACGGCAGCTTGACGACGAAGGCCTGTATGGCGCGCGGACGGCCAAAGAGCGCCACCATGGGGTAGAGCGTATACACGCCGATGTCCATCACGGCGCCGTTGCTCAGTTCCGGCTGGAAGGCGTTCAGGACGATGCCTTCCTTGAGTTTGTCGTAACGGGAGGAATACTGGCAGTAGCATGCGAAATACTGCCGCAGGGCGCCGATTTCGGGCAGCGCCGCCTGCAACGCCCGGAAGCCCGGCGTCAAGGTCGGTTTCATGGCCTCCATCAATACCACGCGGTGACCGGCGGCCGCTTTCCGCATTTGGCGGACTTCGGCGGCATTGGAGGCGAAGGGCTTTTCGCAAAGCACGTGCTTGCCGTGCTTCATGCAGAGGATGCTCTGGGAGGCATGGCAGACGTTGGGCGAGGCAATGTACACGGCGTCGATCAGCGGGCTGGCGGCCATCGCTTCGAGCGACGTGAAGGCATGGGGAATCCCGTGTTTTGCAGCATACGCTTTGCCCCGCTCTCCGGAACGCGAACAGACGGCGACGGCTTCAAACCGCGCGTCTTCCCGGCCGCCGGCTACGACCCAGTCGGTGATGAAATTGGTGCCGACCACCCCAAATCGAATCTTCTGCATGATAAAATATAATTTAATGATTCCTTTCGATGAACAGTTTGCCTTCTTCCCTTGAAAAGACCGGCGTCAGCGACGACCGGTTCAGCGTCAGGCAACAGGCGATGTTATTTTCCAGTCCGTTGGCCTTCAACCGTTCGATGTGTTCCGTCCGTTCGAGGTAGCCCCGCAGATCCTTTTTTGCTTCGTTCCACAGCGAAAGTGCGATCTGCGCCGCATCGCCGGCCGGTTGATAGCCGTGTGCGAGCAGGATTTCGGCCAGCGCCCCGCCAAACAGCGTATCTTCCATGTTGATCCGGTCTTCCCAGCCGGAACACAGGACGACGACCGGCCGTTTTTCACGCAGACAGTCCTCCGCAACGGCCTGCAGGTTCACGAAGGCGCCGGTTACAATGCGGGAAGGCTCCTGCTGCGCACAGCGAATGGCCTTCGTCCCGTTGGTAGTGGTAAAAACAATCTCTTTTCCCTTCACCCTGTCCGGCGTGTAGTCAAACGGCGAATTGCCGAAATCGGCAAACGGGCAGCGTCGCACGTTCCGTTCGGCGCCTACCAGCCAGCCCCTGGCTTTGTAGGACTCGGCTTCTTCCGTCGTGGCCACCGGAAGGATGCGGTGCGCGCCGCTCTCGAAGGCTGCCACAAGGGTCGTCGTGGCGCGAAAGACATCGACAATCACGACCTCCGCACCGGCCCGGCGATAACAGGGATACAATGCGGGCGAAAAACAAACGTCGATCACCATCGCTATTTACGGAAAGGCAGTTTGACTGTTTTTGCCGCCAGGCTTTTGTTTCGTACCGAAATACGAATCTCCGTGCCGGCCTCCGCACAGTCCGGCAGGACATACCCCAGGCCGATCCCGACACGCATGAGGGGCGACATCGTCCCCGACGTCACCCGGCCGATTGGCCGTCCCTCCGTATCCGTGATTTCATATCCGTGTCGCGGAATCCCCTTTTCGGTCAATTCAAAGCCGCACAGCTTCCGGGCGAGGCCCTCCTTCTTCTGGCGTTCCAGCACGGCGCGGCCGATGAACGCTTTCCCTTCGGCGAATCTGGTAATCCAGCCCAGTCCGGCTTCCAGGGGCGACGTCGTATCGTCCAGTTCGTTTCCGTAGAGGCAATAGCCCATCTCCAGACGCAACGTATCGCGGGCGCCCAGCCCGACGGGCAGGATTCCTTCCTCCCGCCCGGCTTCCATCACGGCCTGCCAGATGGAAAGCGCCTGTCCGGGTTCAAAATAAAGTTCAAAACCGCCGGCGCCCGTGTAGCCCGTATGGGAGAGCATTACCCGTGGACATCCGGCAAAGGCGCCGGTGACAAAGGCGTAATACGGAATGGACGACAAATCGACCGGCGTGAGGCGCTGCAGCACTTCGACTGCTTTCGGGCCTTGAACGGCCAGCTGCGCCATCCGCTCCGACGCATTTTCGAGTTCGGCGCCGGCATCGTTGTGACCGACGCACCAGTCCCAGTCCTTGTCGATGTTCGACGCATTGACGACCAGCAGATATTTTTCTTCCCCGTAACGATACACGACGAGGTCATCCACAATACCGCCTTCTTCGTTGGGAAAGCAGCTGTACTGCGCCTTGCCAACCGAAAGAAGAGAGACGTCGTTGGACGTAAGGCGCTGAAGAAAAGCAAGCGCCTTCGGTCCCTTCACCCAAAATTCGCCCATGTGCGACACGTCAAAAACGCCGACACTCCGGCAAACGGCCAGATGTTCGCCGATGATTCCCGCATATTCAACAGGCATGTCATATCCGGCAAATTCGTGCATTTTCGCGCCTGCCGAGCGGTGCAGGGCGGTCAGTGGCGTTTCCTTCATGCGGTCTTGATGATTTGAACAATGGTCTGGACACACTTTTCCAGCGATGTCACCGGCAGAAATTCATACGGGCCGTGCCCGTTCACCCCTCCGGCAAACAGGTTCGGGCAAGGCAGGCCGGCAAACGAGAGCCGCGCGCCGTCCGTACCGCCGCGAATCGGCTTCGTGACCGGATCGACACCTATCGTTCGCATCGCACGGACAGCCAGATCGAGTATCTCTTTCTTCGGTTCGATGACCTCGCGCATATTGTAGTACACGTCTTTCATTTCCATTGTCAAACATCCGGGATATTTCCGGTTCAGCTGTTGAACAGCCCACTGCATGATCCACTTTTTCTCGTCGAACAGGACGCGGTCGTGATCGCGAATGAGGTATAAAAGCGTCGCTTTTTCCACATTGCCGGAGAAATGCGCCAGGTGATAAAATCCCTCATGACCGCCCGTCAGTTCCGGACGCTGTCCTGCCGGCAGACTGACATTCAATTCCGTGCCCAGCAAGGAGGCGTTGATCATTTTTCCCTTGGCCTCGCCGGGATGCACATTACGCCCGGTGATGGTGACCGTTGCATTGGCGGCGTTGAAGTTTTCATATTCCAGACTGCCCACTTCACCGCCATCTACCGTATAGGCCCATTCGCAACCGAATCGCTGCACGTCAAAGAAATCCGCCCCGCGCCCGATTTCTTCATCCGGTGTAAAGGCTATTCTGACCTTGCCGTGCGGAACGTGGGTTTCGAGTAAATACTGCATGGCTGAAACAATGGCGGCGATTCCCGCCTTGTCGTCTGCGCCCAGCAGGGTCGTCCCGTCGGTAACGACCAGTTTCTGCCCGATATAGTTGTTCAATTCCGGAAAAATACGCGGTGAAAGTACGAGTTCTCTGGCTTCATTCAGGACAATATCCGTGCCGGAACAGGTAACCACACGCGCCTTGACATCCTTGCCTGGAAAATCGGGACTGGTATCCAAATGTGCTATGAATCCGATCACCGGTGCATGTTTTCTTGACATGCTGGGCGGCAAGGTGGCCATCAGATAGCCTTTCGTATCTACTTCTACTTCCTGCATTCCCAGTTGAACAAGTTCTTCTGCCAGCATTTCGGCAAAATATCGTTGGCCCGGGCTACTCGGAGTAGTTTGTGTATGCTCGCAGGACTGCGTATCGACTGCGACATACTTCAAAAAACGTTCTACTGCTTTCATTTGTATGTATTTTAATATAAACACTCTGTCGGGTATGTAACTATACCGGCTACAAAAGTACATAAATTTTCGATAGAAATAAAAACGGTTGGATGGATGTCGGCAGAAAAGCCTATCTTTGCAGCCGGGTAAGTCCTATACGGCCAGCTC
>JAITQL010000153.1 GCA_031288935.1 Tannerella sp. | reverse complement strand
TCGCCCTTATTCCGGTTACAGTATAATACAGTGATTTTATCCCTTCAAAATAATCGAAGGACTAAAACCGGCTCATTTTCGTATCTTCGCTATTTTTGAAGATATAAAACTGTCTGTTTCATGCTTTCTAAATTTTAGAAGACATGAAAACGGTCGATTTTATCTCTTCTAAATTTTAGAAGACGCAAAAACAGTTGATTTTATCGTTTCTAAAATTTAGAAGACATGAAAACGGTCGATTTTATCGTTTCTAAAATTTAGAAGACATGAAAACGGTTGATTTTATCGTTTCTAAATTTTAGAAGATGCCAAACCGGTCTATTTTATACTTTCTAAATTTCAGAAGATATAAAAACGGCAAATCACCTTCTCCCGAAATTTCAGAAGAAGATGAATATGATTTCTTTTACCTTTTTATTTGAAAGGATTATCGGAAGAGAAGGATTTTTATCCCGTTCATAAAGCAATACTGCTTCAAAAATGAACGCTTAATGCAACTCTGGCGCCCGGAAGGAGACGATTTGCATGATCCGGGGTATAATTTACAATGGAGAATACCGGTTCGTATGGATTTTCACCCTTATATGAATGAATCCATGTCACGGCGGGGCCTGCCGCTATCTGCAGGCTTGAAGAAAGCGCATAACGCACATTTCCAACCAGTGATACTGTTTGTTGATGACTGTTTTTGTCCGGGGGATACATCATCGTATTTTACTCATGCTCCCCGGATTCATGTTTATAGGCGTCAACGGCACTGACCAGCGATACGAGTTCCGTGCGGATCCGATTCAGGCGATTCAGCAGTTCCGCCTGATCCGCAACAGACCTGTCCTTTTTTTTTGCCAGCACCTTTTTTGCGCCTTCCAGCGTCATCCCTTCCACTTTCAGCAGCTGGTAGATCCACTGAATAATCCGAACATCTTCGTCCAGGTAGAATCGCGTCCCCTTCCCGTTTCTCCGGGGCGTTATCTCGTCAAATTCCTTTTCCCAGAAACGCAGGGTGGATTCATTGACGCCAAATCGCTGCGCCACCTCCTTAATGGAACAGTATAATTTTGCTTCCTTTTTCTGTCTGACCATATCCTGTACGTTTAATCCATGACCTGACCGTGATTTTCGGCAATCTGAATCATGTCGTCATACTCCTCCGGCCCCAAGTCCCTATAATAATATTTGGCGGGATTGTCCGGCTTGTTGCGCAAGTGAACTTCGTAATGCAAATGCGGCCCCGTCGATTTTCCCGTATTGCCGACTTTCCCGATGACTTCGCCGCGCGTCACCTTCTGTCCCACCTTTACCAGATTCTTCGACTGATGCGCGTAGAGCGTCTTGAAATCATATCCGTGGTCAATGATGATGCAGTTGCCATACTCGTGTTTCCAGTCCGAGTAAATCACCGTCCCGTTGCCCGTGGCATAAATATCCGTTCCTGCCGGCGACGAGAAATCCATCCCGGAGTGAAACCGCAGCGTATGATAGATCGGGTCGATGCGCGTCCCGTATCCCGAAGCCAGATGTTTCAACTTCCTGTTGGACACGGGCTGAATGGCGGGCACGCACTGGCTGCGCTTCTCCAGGTCTTTGCCCAAAGCGAAGAGTTCCTCCAGCGAATTGGACTGCACATACATTTGCTTCGACAGCAAGTCCATCTTCCGGGTCGTTTCAATGATCAGTTCCGAGTTGGACAGGTTCATCAGGTAGGCGTAACGGTTTGCGCCGCCAAAGCCGGATTTGCGCACGGATTCGGGAATCGTGCGCGCCTGGAAGATGACGCGGTAAAGATTCTCGTCGCGCTGCTGAATATCGTCCAGGACGGTCAGCGCTTCGTCGAGCCGGTGCGCGAGGACGTCGTACTGCGTCTGCAACAAATTATTCTCCTTCTGCAACAGCATTTCCACCGGCGAGCGGAAGAAATACATGAAAACAAAAAAGACGCCTGCTCCAATCAGGATGCCGGAACTTAAATGTCTTAAAACAATAAAGAAACGATCCCGTACCGAGGGATATACCCGCTCGTATGTCAGCGTATTCGGATTATAGAAATAGTATATTTTCCGTGTTCTAAACAATCTCATCAGCGTAATTCCGTAAAAAGTGGATTGCAAATATAATTATTTGCCGTACTTTTGCAAAATATTTTTCACGTTTTTAACCGGAAGTGATACATTATAAATAGATATGTCAACAGCAAAAGAAATTCGCGAATCGTTCAAGACGTTTTTCGCTTCAAAAGGGCACCGGATTGTGCCCTCCGCCCCGATGGTAGTGAAGGGCGACCCGACGCTCATGTTTACGAATGCGGGGATGAACCAGTTCAAGGATATTATTCTGGGAAATGTTCCCGTCAAATATCCGCGCGTGGCGGATTCGCAGAAATGTTTACGTGTCAGCGGCAAGCACAACGACCTGGAGGAAGTCGGGCACGACACGTATCACCATACGATGTTTGAAATGCTTGGAAACTGGTCGTTCGGCGACTACTTCAAGCAGGAAGCCATCCGGTGGGCATGGGAATATCTGGTAGACACGCTGCATCTGGACGCGTCGAAACTCTACGCCACGGTATTTGAAGGCAGTCCGGCCGAAAACCTGGAACGCGACGGAGAAGCAGCTGCTTACTGGGCGCAATTCCTGCCTGCCGGCCAGATTCTCAACGGCAACCGGCATGACAATTTCTGGGAAATGGGCGACACGGGGCCGTGCGGTCCCTGTTCGGAAATCCATATCGACCTCCGCCCCGAAGCCGAACGCCGTGCCGTGCCGGGCGCCTCGCTGGTGAACCGGGATCATCCGCAGGTGATTGAAATCTGGAACCTGGTCTTCATGCAGTACAACCGCAAGTCCGACGGTTCGCTGGAGCCGCTGCCGGCGAAAGTGATCGACACCGGAATGGGCTTTGAGCGCCTCTGCATGGCGTTGCAGGGAAAGACGTCCAACTATGATACGGATGTTTTTCAACCGCTGATCCAGGCCATTGCACAAATGACGGGATTCGCTTACGGCGCGGACAGGCAAAAGGACGTGGCCATGCGCGTCATCGCCGACCACATCCGCACCATCGCCTTTTCGATTACGGACGGACAGTTACCGTCCAACGCCAAGGCCGGCTATGTCATCCGGCGGATTCTGCGCCGCGCCGTGCGTTACGGCTATACGTTCCTCGACCGCAGGGAGGCGTTTATCTACCGCCTCCTGCCCGTCCTGACCGAGACGATGGGCGATGCCTATCCCGAACTGCCGGCGCAACAAACGCTCATTGGCAAGGTGATGAAGGAGGAGGAAGATTCGTTCCTGCACACGCTCGAAACGGGCATCCGGCTGCTGGACAAAAAGATTGAAGAAGCTCAAACGGCCGGAGACAGTGTCCTGAGCGGCGTGGACGCTTTTACGCTGTACGACACCTACGGCTTTCCGCTGGACTTGACGGAACTGATTCTGCGCGAAAACAACCTGGGTATCCGGATCGAGGAATTTCACCGGGAGATGCAGAAACAAAAAGAACGCGCCCGCAATGCGGCGGCCGTCGAAACCGGCGACTGGGTCGTCTTGAAAAACGGCGAAACACGGTTCGTGGGCTATGATGTGTTTGAATGTGACGCCGAAATCTTGCGTTACCGTAAAATCAAACAGAAGAACAAGAATAAGGAACTGTTCCAGATCGTCCTGGATAAAACGCCCTTCTATGCCGAAATGGGCGGACAGGTCGGCGATTCCGGTCTCCTGATTTCGGAAACCGGAACAATCGACATCATCGACACCAAACGTGAAAACAACCTGCCGGTACACCTGATTGAAAAGTTGCCGGAAGATATTGCCGCCTCCTTCACTGCGCAGATAAACCGGACGAAACGCATGCAGTGCGAATGTAATCACACGGGGACGCACCTGTTGCACGAAGCGCTGCGTGAAACGCTGGGTACGCATGTAGAACAAAAGGGGTCGTACGTTTCGCCCGAAGTGTTGCGTTTCGACTTCTCGCATTTCCAGAAAATGACCGGCGAAGAACTGCGCCGGGTGGAAGGTTTGGTCAATGAACGCATCCGCGCCGATTTCCCGATCGACGAATATCGCAGTATCCCGATTGCCCGGGCCAAAGAGATGGGTGCGATGGCCTTGTTCGGCGAGAAATACGGCGACGAGGTGCGGGTTGTCAAATACGGCACATCCGTTGAGTTATGCGGCGGCACGCACATTCCGTCTACCGGCATGATCGGTTCGCTCTACATCCTGGGCGAGAGTTCGATTGCCGCCGGCGTGCGACGCATCGAAGCCGTCACGGCCGAAGGCGCCGAACAGTACGTGTACTTGCAGCAGGACAAGCTCCGCGAATTGCATGCGATCATGAATAACGTACCGAATCTGGCGCAAACGATCCGGAAAGCCATCGAGGAAAATGCCGAACTCAAGAAGCAGCTCTCCCTCTATGTAAAAGAAAAAGTGGCTTCCCAGAAAAAGAAATTGCTTGCCGGCGCCGTGGAACGCAACGGCGTGAAACTGGTCGTCTTTCGAGGCAACGGGAACCTGGAGATGTGCAAAGACCTGGCCTTTCAGCTGAAAGGCGAACTTCCGGACAAATTCTGCTTCGTCGCCGGCATCGAAGACAAGGAGAAGTGCATGCTGGTGGTCATGCTTGGCGATGAGCTGGTCGCCGACGGACTGGACGCCTCCCGGCTGGTAAAAACGGCGTCCGTACACATCCTGGGCGGCGGCGGCGGACAGCCGCACTTTGCTACCGCCGGCGGGAAACTGGCCGACGGCCTCGGCGCAGCAATCGACGCGGTGCTGGAACTGGCCGGATTGCAATAAAACAAACCTGCACGCATCATGACCGAACAAAAAATAATCATCACCCGTGACCTGAAATCCGAACTGCAGGCGCTCCTTGCCTCTTCGGGATATGACAGGCTGTTTATTCTTGCGGACGCAAACACGCAACAGAAGTGTTATCCTCTTGTAAGAGACATTCCGGCGTTGCAAAATGCACGGCTGATCACGATCCGGGCAGGGGATATGCACAAGGAACTGGAACAGGTGTCGCAGATATGGAACCGCCTTTCCCGCGAAGGGGCTTCGCGCAATTCCCTGCTGATGAATCTGGGCGGAGGGATGGTGACCGACCTGGGCGGTTTCGCAGGCGCCACCTTCAAGCGGGGACTGCATACGATCAACCTCCCGACCACCCTTATGGCGTCGGTCGACGCCGCCGTGGGCGGAAAGACGGGGATTAACTTCAACGGATTGAAAAATGAAATCGGCGCGTTCCACTTTCCGGATTATGTAGTGATAGACAGTATCTTTTTGCGCACGCTCGACCAGGACAATCTGCTGTCCGGCTATGCGGAAATGATTAAACACGGACTGATCGATTCGACGCGGATATGGAGCGACGTGCTCACGTTCGACCCGGACGTACGGCGCCTGGACGTCGAAACGCTGAACCGTCTGGTGGCGGAATCCGTAGCCGTAAAGGAGCGCATCGTCACGGAAGACCCGAAAGAACACGGTATCCGCAAAGCGCTTAATTTCGGCCATACCGTCGGCCATGCCTTCGAAAGCCTGTCGTTTGAACGCCCGCGCCCCCTGCTGCACGGTCATGCCGTAGCCGCCGGACTGGTCTGCGAGCTTTACCTTTCGCATAAATGCTGTGATTTCCCGGCGGATACGTTCCGTCAAACCGTCCAGTTTATCAACACCCGCTATCCTCCGTTTGTCTTCGACTGCAACGACTATGAGACGCTCTATGAAAGGATGACGCACGACAAGAAAAACGAAAACGGAAACATACATTTCACGCTGCTGGCGCAAATCGGCGACGTGCGAATCAGGCAAACGATCGACCGGGAAACCGTACTGGAATCGCTTGACTTCTATCGTGAAACAAGTTTGCAGTAAAAAAAACGCGCTGCCGAACCGCCCGTTAGCGATTATTTTGTATCTTTGCAGCGCTGAAAACAAAAGCGGGATGTAGCTCAGCCCGGTAGAGTACGCGTCTGGGGGGCGTGTGGTCGCAGGTTCAAATCCTGTCATCCCGACTTGATTTTTTATTTACTTTCAATTAGCGGCTTACACAAAATAGCTGTCTGCGGAAATCCGGGACAGACAAAAACAGACCCTTCGGTGCATATTTCCGTTTATTCGTGTCGCAGCAATAAAACGAGGAAAATGGCACAAAGAAAGCATCATTCGTATATCCCTCCACCTTTCCTGTTTTGACTTTCAATCCCGTCGAATTTACCTTCAATCAACTGCGCAAGAATCAGTATCAATGAATCTTTGGATTTTTGAATCCCTGAATCGTTGAGTTTTCAAAATTCAGGCAATTCAAACGATATTACAGATGGATAACTGCACAAATCAACGATGAATCTTTGAATTTTTGAATCTTGAATCTTTGAATTTACGGTCGGGAGGGTAAAATCTATCCTAATTATGATAGAAATCATGGTCGCGAGGATAAAATCTATCCTAA
>JAITQL010000121.1 GCA_031288935.1 Tannerella sp. | reverse complement strand
GGATGATGCGGTAACGCCTCCGCTTTTTTCGTGCGGATTTCCCCGGATTTGAAATACCTGCACGGCGCATCGGCGTGAAACATGTTGAACGGCATGTTTTACGCCGATTTTTTCATGTCAAAAAACGGACTGCCGGCATTGCATACGGATGTTTACGGATTCGTATCCGAAAGTTTCGGGTGCAACCCCGGAAACTTCGGGTGTAACCCTGAAAACTTCGGGTGCAACCCCGGAAACTTCGGGTGCGAACCCGGAAACTTAGGGTGCGAACCCGGAAATTTCGGGTGCAAACCCGGAAACTTCGGGTGCAAACCCGGAAACTTCGGGTGTGAACCCGGAAACTTCGGGTGCGAACCCGGAAAGTTCGGGTGTGAACCCGGAAACTTCGGGTGATTACCCGTATATTTCATGTATACTGATAAAATTCAGGCTGTTTGGATTTGATGGAGTAGGGGCGATGCGTTATTTTCCGGATGCGGCGGTTGATTTTCCGGGCGTGAACCGGCAGAAATGAAACAGGCCGGCGCGGGTTTGGAACATCCCCTTTTTGTGACTACTTTTGCGGGAAAATAACAGGAGATGGCAAGGAAAAAGTTTTATGTGGTATGGAATGGCGTTCGTCCCGGTATTTACGAGCAGTGGGAGGAATGTAAATTGCAGGTAAGGAATTATTCAAACGCCAGGTACAAGTCGTTTGAGTCGTATGAAGAGGCGCGCAAAGCCTGGGAAGGCGGCTGTGCCGGCACACCGGAAAACAGGGGGCGGTCTGCGTTGTCCCCCCGGAAGGCGGCGGCGCCGGGAGCGTTCATCCGGGAGAGCCTGGCCGTCGATGCGGCGTGCAGCGGGAATCCGGGCGACATGGAGTATCGGGGCGTCCATGTGGCCAGCGGCAGGGAGTGGTTTCATATGGGGCCGTTCAGGCAGGGGACGAATAATGTCGGGGAATTTCTGGCGCTGGTGCACGGTCTGGCGCTGATGAAACGGGAAGGGATTCCGTTGCCTTTGTATTCCGACAGCCGGAATGCCATCCTGTGGGTGCAACTGAAAAAATGCCGTACCAAACTTGAACGGACGGCTGTCAACGCACCGGTGTTCGACCTGATTGAACGCGCGGAGAAATGGCTGCGGGAAAATACGTACGATACGCAAATCCTTAAATGGGAAACGAAGGCGTGGGGAGAAGTACCGGCTGATTTCGGAAGGAAATAACGGGTCTTGGCGGGCCGTCCGGCAACGGGAACGGAATCCGCGGGACGGTCTGCACGGTAAAGCAGTGAAGCCATCCGGGGCAGGCGAATGTACGCTCCCCGGATGGCTTCACATGTCATGAGACGGCGACCGTCGTCCTCCCGTTTATTCGGCTTTTTTCAGCGCGAAGTCTTTCTTCAGACCGTAGTCGAGTTGCTGATACTCGTTGCCGGGGGGAAGGGCTTTCACGTTCCGGAAGTGCCCGGGACTGACCAGTCCCGGCGCGGGGTTGTTGTGGAACGGGCCAAGGAGATTCTTGTTGCTGCCGACGACTTTGACCGCAACCGTGTTTTCGCCCTTTTTCAGCAGGCCGGATACCTCCACGCGGTACGGCTCAAAGCCGATGATGCCGGCGACCGTCCCGTTCACCGATACCTCGGCCACGGTTCCTTTCCAGTCTTCGATCTCCACAATGAAACGGCCCGACGGATCATCTACCTGAAACTGCCGGGTATATGCCACGGCGCCCGGATAGAACGCCCAGCCCTGTTCCTTCCAGCTGCCGAGGGTGAACGTTGCGGCCGGGGCGGTAATTTCCCATCCCCTGGCGGCGGGCGTCACGCCGAAATGCCCCCGGATATACACCGGCTCGATCTCGGCCATGATTTTCATGGGCGACACCTTCAGTGCAAGCACATTTTCTCCCTGCTTCACGTATTCGCCAATCGGGCAGACGCCCGTCTCCCGGTCTAACCACCAGGCGCCGGCCTGGGGCGCTACGGCATGGCCGTTGATGCTGATTTCGTACAAGTCCGGACGTTCTACCACCGCCTGCAGGCCGGAGACGTCAAAGGCGGCGCCGACGACAAAGCGGTAGGCGGCCGTAAACCCGCCGGCCGTAAACGTGTCGCGACTGACGATGCTGTTTTTGTACTGTACGGAGGTGTTCCACGGATTGCCGTCGCTGAAGCCGTGATACTTGAACGCCCTGTCGGCCGCGTCGAACACGTGCAGCTCCCTGTAACTGTCCTTTCCGATTGTTAAATCGCAAAAGTCAAGGGTCAGCACGTTTTCCGATTCCGGGCGGACGGAAGAAGCCGTTCCGGACGTTACTTCCGTGTACTTGCCTCCCCGTTCGGGCAGGTCAAATCCGTCCTGTTTCCGGTCGAATACGTACAGGAGCAGGCTGCCGGCCGGCGGCAGATCGTAATCCAGCAGGATGCGGCCGTCGCCGTCGCCGGCCGTTTCGGGATAATCGGCCATCTGTCCCGTCAGCGTGTTCAGCTCGACGGCGTCCCTGCCTTTCAGCTGCACGCTGCCCCTGGCCGGCTCGCTCTGGCCGGCATTGGAGAGAAACAGTACCTGTCCCTCTTTCATCATCCGGCGGTGATGGTACAGGTCGTTGCCGGATGCGGCACGGAAGCGAATCCCGTCCTGAAGAAAAGGCGTCAAGTCCGTCAAGGCGCCGGAGGGATCCGGCAGGGTGACGTTTTTCGGATCGGAAAAGAAGCTTTGCGCCGCGTCGCTCGGGGCGCCGTCCACGCAATCCGGCCGGGCGTAGGCCAGAACCGTTCCGCCGTTCTTGGCAAATTCCTGCAACAGCGCGAAGGTCGGCGCATCCAGATTCTCGGTTCCGGGCGGGATGACGACTTTGGAATAGGCGCGGCGACCCACGACGAACTTGTCTTTCGCCACCTTCCCCTGATCCCCGATGATATTTTCCGAACCGAGATCATATTCCACCTGCGCCTTTTCAAGGGCGGTGACAAACTGCTGAAACGTCTTTCCGATCTCCATGTACCTCGGGTTACTGTACCGGTAGGCATAGTAGAGCCAGATCGAAGTGGTGGGTTCGAGAATCAGGATGTCGTTGACCTGTTCGCCGGCGGAAAGCGCCATCGACAGGCGGGCGAAGTGCAGGTTCAGCGTCCGGTAATAAGGCCACCAGGGCGAATGTCCGGAAAAAGTCGGCGGGTAATCATATTTCCGTGCGCCGGCAATGCTCAGGTGCGCCAGGTGCTGGTTCATGAAATTGACGCCCAGCGCATATTCCCAGTCGCCCAGCCGCTTGAAATCGAAGAACGATTCCTCCCATCCGCCGCCGCCATACGTTTCGCTCAGCGTACGCCGGTATCCCATCTGGTTGGCTACGCTGGCCAGTTCCTTCACGGCGCGGACATTGCCGAACTGCGCCTGCGGCGACACGTCGTTGAACTGGTTGAAAAGCATGTCGATTGCCGGTTGCTGATGCCAGGCATACATGGCCATGTTGTCTCCCCCGTCGGCGATGTCCGGCCATCCATGCTCCCAGTAATGACCGGTCAGCTTGAGGTTGTTTGCCTCGCAATACTCGTAGCAGGGCTTTGCCCAGCGGTCGATAAACAGTTGCAGCAGCGTTTGCGTGTAATTGTGACGCACCCGTTTCCAGTCGCCCGTTTCTTCCAGCAGGGAAGGCAGGCAGGCTTTCAAATCATACCCCCACTTAGCCTGGAAAACGTCAAACAGATCGGGCGTCCAGCGGATACCGCCGGGCGGATTGATATTCGGCTCGTCGGTAAACCAGCCGGGGACGGTCTTTCCAAATTCGTCGCCGAGCGTACGCTTGTAGCCGTCCATCGTGACTTCAATAAACTTCTGCGTCACGCCGGGATACAGCAGGTCGACATACGAAAAGCCCCCGTACCAGGGCGATTGATGGTCATACCCTTTTCTCAGCGCATAATATTCGCCCTTTTTCCCAAGCTCGCCGTTCAATCCGGAGGAAATCTCCCGGAACGAGCCGTTCTCCTCTTTCCTGTAACACAGAAACACATCCGGTACGGTATCGGGAAAGACCTCGTATTTCACCGGCAGCAGGCATTTGCCCTGATTATAGCTTTCAGGCATCAGCGCCGGCACATGTCCTCCGGCAAACCCGCTCGGATAGGAGTTTTCGTCATAAATCCAGACATGCATGTCCAGTTTTTTCCCTGTATCCACCGTATAGCGGCACAGTTCATACCACTCGTCCGAGATATATTCCGTAATCAATCCCGGCCGCGGATGAATAAAGACGCCTCCGAAGCCCTGTTCCTTCAGTTCCTTCATGGAGGCGTCGATCAGTTCATGCGTTACACGGGTATTCCACACCCACAACGGCGCCGTTCCATACTCTTTGGAAGGTTCGGCAAATTGGGCGGAGAGTTCTTTAAACGTAGCGATAGCATCATTACCCGTATCATTGTCCGCCGGATTCGTCCGGCATGAAAGGCAACCTGTCGCCATTAGCAGTAAAATCAAATTCTTTCTCATAGAAAACTTTTTTTATTTGTTTTTCATCCCGCAAACGTACATGAAAAATATGAGATTTACAAGAGCGTGAATAAAAATCCGGGATATAATAGCCGGATCGTTAACCGGCAATACAAAAAAGACAAGACCGCATTAACTTGTATCGGGCTACTGCGCAGTACTCGAAACACAACGGTTCGCTTTGCAGAAGGTTTTAATCTGCGAGCATCCGCGTGAAACAAAAAAGCACGAAGGGGGAATATTTATTTCCACCCTTCGTGCTTTCGCCTTTCAGACGTTCTTTCTCTTTTATCCCAGGAAACCCAGCAGGATACCGGCAGCTACCGCCGAACCGATCACGCCGGCCACATTCGGCCCCATGGCGTGCATCAGCAGATAGTTTTTCGGATCATATTCCATCCCTACGGTTTGTGAAATACGGGCGGAGTCCGGCACAGCCGATACGCCGGCATTGCCGATCAGCGGATTGATCCTGTTCCCCTGTTTCAGGAAAAGGTTGAAAAATTTTACGAACAAAACACCTGCACACGTGGCAATCACAAACGACAGGGCGCCCAGTCCGAATATCTTTATCGAATTGATGGTCAGAAATTCGGACGCCTGCGTCGAAGCGCCGACCGTCACGCCCAGCAGGATGGTGATGGTGTCAATCAACGGCCCGCGGGCTGTTTCGGCCAACCGCCGCGTGACGCCACTTTCCTTCAGCAGGTTTCCGAAAAACAACATTCCCAGCAGCGGCAATCCCGAGGGCACCAGCAGGCAGGTCAATAACAAACCGACAATTGCGAACACAATCTTTTCCGTCGAAGACACGACCCGCGGGGACTTCATCCGCATCAGCCGTTCCTTTTTCGTTGTCAGCAGCCGCATGAACGGCGGCTGGATAATGGGCACGAGCGCCATGTAGGAATAGGCCGAAACGGCAATGGCGCCCATCAGATTCGGAGCCAGCTTGGAGGACAGGAAGATGGCCGTCGGGCCGTCTGCACCGCCGATGATGCCGATGGCGCCTGCCTGATTGGGTTCAAAGCCCAATTGAAGGGCAATGATGTACGCACCAAAGATACCAAATTGAGCCGCCGCGCCGATCAACATCAGTTTCGGATTGGAAATCAATGCCGAGAAGTCGGTCATAGCCCCGATGCCCAGAAAGATCAACGGGGGATACCATCCCTGCCGCACGCCCTGGTAGAGGATGTTCAATACGGAGCCTTCTTCGTAAATCCCTATCTGCAATCCGGCATCCTTGAAGGGAATGTTGCCGATCAACATTCCGAAACCGATCGGAATAAGCAGCATCGGTTCAAATTCATACCGTATCGCCAGAAAAATAAAGATCAGACCCACCGCCAGCATGACGAAATGGCCGGGGGTGGCATTATAGAAGCCTGTGTAGGTAAAAAACGTCTGGAGGTTTTCTCCGAGGAATGAAAAAAAACTGTCTTGCATGATTTCCTCTATTTAATAATTATCAACTCGGCGCCTTCCAAAACCGAATCACCTTTACTGACTTTGATTTCGGCGATTTTACCGGAGTTTTCGGCAGGGATGGTATTCTCCATTTTCATGGCCTCGAGGACAAGCAGCTTATCCCCTTTCTTTACTTCATCCCCCACCTTGCAGTCAATACTTAAAATCACACCGGGCAGCGGCGACTTGACGACACCTGACGCGCTGGCGCTTGCCGGTCTCGACACGAGGGGCGTACCCGACGACGTGGTCGGGGCTTGCGCCGGGCGTTTAATGGTAATTACCTGTTTCTTGGCCGGCTTGTCCAACAGCACCTTGTACGGCGTGCCGTTTACCTCCACTTCGGCGATTGTATCTTCCACTTTGTGTACCGTTACATTATAGATACTCCCGTTGATCGTATATTTGAATTGTTTCATAACTTGATTACTGTTTTAAATATTATTTTTTCAAAGGCTCTCTCAATCCGTATATTTTTGAATTCCAGGGCGAATAATTACGCGCCACCTTGCGGATCGTCAACACCGTATTCTCAAAATCGTGCACATCTTCTTCCACTTCGTGCAGCGCGGCGGCAATTGCGGCAAACACTTCGCCCGAGGCCGGTTCCTGATCATGCTTCCCGTCTCCGCCGGACTGTTTCGAGCGGCGCCGGCTGGCTTTGACCGCCGTCTTCCCGATGTATTTGAATGAAAGAAACAAGAGCATCAGTCCTATAAAAACGACGGACATTGCGGTGAGCGTCATGCCGGCTCCCCAGGCGTCTTTATCCTGAAAATTCCTGATTTTATCGTTCGTATCCAAAATCTTGTTGTTACTGCTTGGCGTCACGTTGGCCAGTGTCTTCCAGGGGCCGCTCCCGTCTTCTACCAGTCCGTAGCTGACATTGGGACGCTGACCGGCCGGAATCGTTATTGTGTCGATCAACGTCTTTCCGTCGGCTTCGTAAAGCGCCAGGTAGTTTTCCCTGTTCGGATCTAACGTGAAACTCAAGTGAAACGTTCCGCGCGAAGGCTTGTTGTCCGCCCAAAACAGCACATGCTGGCGGGGTGGAATTTTTGTCAGCACGTCTCCTTTCGGGATCATGTACATTTCCCGTTTCTCCCTGTTGTTTGTCAGGTAACAACCCCCTATGTTCACCGTTCCGGGAGAATTGTTGTACAACTCGATCCATCCGTTCCGTACGCCGTAGTCATCCACAAAATTATCTTCGTTGATAACCAGTACTTCATTGAAGCGCACATTGGCTGTTCGCTGTCCCTGCACAAAGGAGGCACAGCAGCAGATCAGCAAAAGGGCGATTCCCGTTCCTTTTCTTCTTATATTCATATATCCGTTCAATTAGAGTGGAATATTGCCGTGCTTTTTCGGCGGGTTTGTCAATTTCTTTGTTTGCAGCTGCTGCAAGGCGCGCGTGATGCGGAAACGTGTATTCCGCGGTTCAATGACATCGTCAATATAACCGTATTTGGCTGCATTGTACGGATTGGCAAACAGATTGTCGTATTCACTTATTTTTTCAGCCATGAGCGTCGCCGGATTCGTTGCCTCCTTGATTTCTTTGGCATACAACACTTCCGCTGCGCCGGCGCCCCCCATTACCGCGATTTCGGCTGTCGGCCAGGCATAGTTCAAATCGCCGCGCAGCTGCTTGCAACTCATCACGATGTGCGAACCACCATACGACTTGCGCAGGGTCACGGTCACTTTCGGTACGGTTGCTTCGCCGTAAGCGTAAAGCAATTTTGCCCCGTGAAGGATGACCCCGTTGTATTCCTGTCCGGTACCCGGAAGGAAGCCCGGCACGTCGACCAGCGTCACTAAGGGAATGTTAAACGCATCACAGAAGCGCACGAAACGCGCGGCTTTGCGCGAAGCGTTGCAATCCAAAACGCCGGCCAGAAATTTCGGCTGGTTGGCGACAATACCCACCGACTGTCCGTTGAAACGGGCAAAACCGATGATGATATTCTTGGCGTAATCCTTCTGAATTTCGAAAAACTCGTTATTGTCTACAATCGTCCCGATGACTTCGTACATGTCGTATGCCTGATTGGCGCTGTCGGGGATGATTTCGTTCAGCACGTCGTCCAGACGGTCGATCGGGTCGGTACATTCCACATAAGGCGCTTCTTCAAGATTGTTTTGCGGGATGTAGCCAAGCA
>JAITQL010000120.1 GCA_031288935.1 Tannerella sp. | reverse complement strand
TACAGCCGCAACCTTCGCGGTTGTCCTGTCTGCCACTGCATATACAAACAGCGCTGACTGCGCGCACCGCAGAAGTATTTTACGCTCACTTGAGACACCGTTGTCCAATAGGTATCATTTTCAACCGGCAAAACGTAAGACAGGATACTCGTATCCGGCTCAATGACCATATTGTCCTTCACAGGTTGAAAACCGGACTTCGGGACATCTAAACGGACCGTTGCAACCGGTCGTTTTTTATTAAATCCGCTGTTTCATTATATCCCTCGAAAAATACGTATCTTTGCGGGAAAATAAATAGAATGAGTACTTGTAAACGAGAGTATTTATTGGAATATATCAACAGCCCGGCCGATTTGCGCAGTCTGTCGACGGAACAGTTGAAACAGGTTTGCACGGAACTGCGTCAGTACATCATCAATGTCTTGTCCGAGAATCCGGGGCATTTGGGTGCAAGTCTGGGTACGGTCGAACTGACCGTCGCGCTTCATTACGTATTCAATACTCCGGAAGACCGGATCGTCTGGGACGTCGGCCACCAGGCTTACGGCCACAAAATACTGACCGGAAGAAGAGATTCTTTTCAGACACTCCGCAAACTCAATGGCATTAGCGGTTTTCCCAATCCGTCCGAAAGCGAATACGACGCCTTCATAGCGGGACACGCCTCCAATTCCATTTCGGCCGCGTTGGGCATGTCCATCGCTTTTGAACTGGAAAAAAAAGCCGGCCGCCATGTAGTAGCCGTGATCGGCGACGGCGCCATGACCGGCGGACTGGCTTACGAAGGCCTGAACAATGTGTCCATCAATCCCAATAATCTGTTGATTATATTAAACGATAACGACATGGCCATTGACCACAGTGTAGGCGGATTAAGCCAGCATTTGGTCAACATCACCACCAGTCATGCCTATAACAAGCTCCGTTACGACGTCTACAAGCAGTTGCGGAAGATGAATCTGATTTCCGAAAACCGCCGGGAAAACATCCTCCGTTTTAACAACAGCCTGAAAGCGTTAATCAATCGCCAGCACAATTTGTTTGAAGGATTCAGCATCCGCTATTTCGGGCCGGTCAACGGACATGACGTCACGGATTTGGTTCAAAAGCTGAACGACATCAAAGACATGCAGGGGCCGAAGCTGTTGCACATCAAGACGAAGAAAGGCAAAGGATTCAAGCCTGCCGAGGAATCGGCCACCGAATGGCACGCGCCGGGCAGGTTCAACAAGGAAACCGGTGAACGGATCTGCGTAAAGCGCGTGAATGAACCGCAGTTCTACCAGGACGTGTTCGGGCACACGCTGGTGGAACTGGCTGAAAAAGACGAACGGGTGGTAGGCGTGACGCCGGCCATGCCGACAGGCTGTTCCATGAATTTCCTGATGAAAGCATTTCCGAAGCGCGCTTTCGATGTCGGAATCGCCGAAGGACATGCCGTTACCTTCTCCGCCGGATTGGCGAAAGAAGGCCTGATTCCGTTTTGCAACATCTATTCCTCTTTTATGCAACGCGCATATGACCAGGTGATTCATGACGCGGCGCTTCAGAAGCTGCATCTTGTACTCTGTTTAGACCGTGCCGGCCTGGTCGGTGAAGACGGCGCCACGCACCACGGCGTGTTTGATTTGGCCTGCCTGCGTCCGATACCCAACCTGACGATTGCTTCGCCGCTGAACGAACTGGAGTTGCGTAATCTGATGTACACCGGATACCGTACGCCGTCCGGCCCGTTCGTGATTCGTTATCCGCGCGGAAAAGGAGAGTTGACGCACTGGCAAAATGAAATGCAACTCCTGCCCGCAGGAAAGGGACGGATGTTGAGAGACGGAACGCATTTGGCCGTTCTCTCAATCGGGCCGATTGGAAACGAAGCGGCAAAAGCCATTGACTTGCTCGAGGCAGAGGGGATTTCAGCGGCTCATTACAACATGATTTACCTCAAACCGGTGGATGAGGAAATCCTGCACGAGGTCGGAAAGCGTTTTTCACGTGTTATCACAGTCGAAAACGGCGTTATCACCGGCGGATTGGGCAGTGCGGTGATGGAATTCATGTCCGAAAACGGGTATGCGACGCGCGTAAAACGCATCGGCGTGCCCGACCGGTTTATCACGCACGGCAGCGTGTCCGAACTTTATCGGCAATGCGGCATGGACGCTGCCGGCATCGCCGGGGAAATTATCGCGTTGACATCGCAACCGGACGGTGATCCGCTGGACAAACCGTCTATCCAAAGGATTTTTTCCTCGCTGTCTGCAATCGGTATTTTGTTATGAAAGTAGTTATTGCAGGCGCCGGAGAAGTCGGAACGTATCTGGCTAAAATGTTGTCGCAGGAACGGCACGACATTGTTGTCATGGATGAAAACGAAGACCGGCTGGCCTTTTTCGCACGTTCGGGCGTGGAAATCCTGCCGATTACGGGCAATCCGATTTCGCCTGTCGATCTGGAAAAAGCCCGCGTGAAACAGGCCGACCTTTTCGTCAGCGTCACGCCCGAAGAGGCCATGAACATTACGGCCTGTATACTGGCGTCCAACCTGGGCGCACAAAAAACATTCGCCCGCATCAACAACTACGAATACCTGCTCCCCAAAAACAGGGAGTTATTCAAAAACATCGGGGTAAGTTCCATGATCTATCCCGAGATGCTGGCGGCCAAAGAGATCGTTACTTCCATCAAAAAGCCCTGGGCGCGCCAGTACTGGGAACTTTTCGGCGGTGCACTGATCCTGATCGGCGTCAAGGTGCGCGAGAATGCCGCCATCGTCAACAAACAGCTCTCGGAGCTGTTTACCGAAGGGCAAAGACGCTATCACATTGTAGCAATCCAGCGCGAAAATGAAATGATCATCCCCCGCGGGCCGGACTGGATACGGCCGGACGACCTGGTCTTCATCACGACCACCAGGGAATATGAAAACGAGGTGCGCATCCTGGCGGGCAAGAACAAGCCCGACGTGAAAAGCATCATCATCATGGGGGGCAGCCGGATTGCCATTCGCGCCAGCCAGTATCTGCCGGATCATATCCAGATTAAAATCTTTGAAACCAGCCGCGACAAAAGCTTTGCCCTTTCCGAAACGCTTCCCGAAAACGTGATGATCATCAACGGCGATGCACGCGATACGGATTTGCTGCGGCAGGAGGGCATTCTGAACGCACAGGCGTTTATCGCCCTGACGGAAAACGCCAGCTCGAACATCCTGGCCTGTCTGGCCGCCAAACGTTTCGGCGTTTACAAGACCGTTGCCCAGGTCGAAAACATTGACTACATCCCCCTGGCCATCAAAATGGATATTGGAGCGGTCATCAACAAAAAGCTGATTGCCGCCAGCCATATTTACCAGTTCCTGCTCAATGCGGACGTGGCAAACGTAAAGTGCCTGGCGCTGGCGAATGCCAACGTGGCCGAACTGATTGCACGGCCACGGTCGCATGTCACCAAAAAACCGGTGAAAGACCTGAAACTGCCTGAAGACATGACCCTGGGCGGGCTGATCCGAAACGGCGAACCCGCGATTATCGAAGGGAATACGCAGATTCTGGAGAATGATCATGTGATGGTATTCTGTCTCAATTCAGCCATGTGCAAATTGAAAAAATACTTTACCTGACCGGTCATGTCTCAAGTCAACATGCGATTCGTCCTCAAGGTTCTGGGGAAGATACACATCCTCGAAAGCGCCTTCATGCTGCTTGCCGTAGCCGTCGCATACCGGTACCGGGGGACGGATCTGTATCCGCTGCTGGTTTCAACCGGAATCATGCTGGGCGCCGGACTGATGTTCTTTCTCGTCGGACGCACGGCCGACGAACGCACCATCGGCCGCCGCGAAGGAATGCTGACCGTCACGCTGACCTGGATACTGCTCTCTTTCTTCGGCATGATGCCGTTATACCTCGGCGGATACGTCCAAAACATTACGGACGCCTATTTTGAAACCATGTCCGGATTTACGACCACCGGCGCCACCATCCTGACCGACGTCGAAGCCCTGCCGCGAGGCATCCTGTTCTGGCGCAGCCTGACACAGTGGCAGGGAGGGATCGGCATCGTTGTCTTCACCGTCGCCCTGATGCCCGTCTTCGGCGGAACGACCTCGCAGCTGTTTGACGCGGAAATGTCGGGTATTACCCACGAACACTTCCTGCCGCGCGTCACCCAGATCGCCAAACGCTTCTTCGGCATTTACCTGGCCATTACCTTCACCTTGATACTGCTTCTGTGGGCAGGCCCGATGAATCTTTTCGACGCGGTCAACCATGCGCTGACGACCGTTTCTTCCGGCGGATATTCCACGAAAAACGCCGGCATTACCTACTGGCACGCGCCCTATGTCGAATATCTCCTCTGTTTCTTCATGTGCCTCAGCGCAACCAATATCACCCTGCTTTACTTCACCTTCAAGGGGCAATGGGAAAAACTGCTGAAAGATACGGAAGTGAGATGGTTCTATACCTCCATCCTGATAGCCGTGGCGATTACGTCCGTCTGGCTGTTTTTCCTTTCCCGCGACGGAGGGATGGAATCGAGCTTCCGCAAATCGCTCTTTCAGGTGACCTCCCTGATTTCCACCACCGGTTTCCTGACGGACAATTTCGCGGAATGGGGTTCGTTTTTTACCATCATCGCCCTGTTTCTCATGACCGTCTGCGGATGTGCCGGCTCTACCTGCGGCGGACTGAAGACCGGACGTTTCGTCATTCTGATCAAAAACATGCTGAACGAATTTAAGAAACAGATGCACCCCAACGCCGTAATACCCGTTCGCCTGAGCCGGCACGTCGTCCCTTCGCACATCGTACAGCGCGTACAGACCTTCGCCTTTGTCTACATGGTACTGATCCTCGCCGGCTGCACCGTTTTTCTGCTCGACGGTCTCCTCTTCGAGGAAGCGCTCGGAACGACCGTTTCTGCCATCAGCAACATTGGCCCCGGACTGGGACAATATGCCGACGGAAACTTTCACAACCTTCCGGCCATATCCAAATGGGTCTATTCCTTTCTGATGGTGACCGGCCGTCTGGAAATCTTTACGGTACTGACGCTCCTGCTGCCTGGATTCTGGAAATAGTCCGCAACGTATCTGTCCGTATTTCATCTCCCGGCGCAACCCGTTTTCTTTGAATCCTTGAACCTTTGAAACAACCGTGCCTCCGTCTTCCCGGTCATCTGTTTTAGTGATGAAAAATAATCAAGTTATAACAACTGGCAAACACTCCCGGTAGGGATTATAGCTCGGTAGAAAGGAATACGTCTACACAATCCGGCATGCCGGGTAAGGCGGGAGCGATGCGTTTCTACCGGGCTATATTCCCTACGGGAATGGGACAGTCGGCAAACAATCTTTTACAG
>JAITQL010000112.1 GCA_031288935.1 Tannerella sp. | reverse complement strand
GTCTTGAACAACTCCTGCAACAACGCCAGCGTTTCTTCCTCACAGCGGCTGGCGCTGTAACCGTCGTCCAGGGCGAGCCGGCCAACCATGTAATGCCTGACGCGCAACTGCTCTTCCGGCGCAGGCGCAGCCGTCCCCACAGACAGGTCTTTATAGAGCTGGCGCGAGTCGGCCGAAATGATCGGCGCGCCGAACGTTTCAGCCAGTTGCAGGCTCAGCGCCGTCTTCCCCACGCCGGTGGGGCCCAGCAGCACAAGCAGTACATTCATTCATTAATAACGTTCGTCGTCGTAATAGCTTCCGATGGATTCGTCGCTAAAGTCTCCGGAGATGGAGTCAAGTTCATCGTCGTTATATTCCATGTCGCCATAGAACTCTTCGCCGAGGTCGACGTGCTGTTCGAGCCGTTTTTCCATTTCGTCAATCGTAATGGATTGCGGAGGCGGATTGCCGATAGCCAGCGAACAGATGGGTTTGCCGATGTTTTGACCGGTGATGATCCGCAGTTCGAGGAAGAACGAACGTTCCATCAGGTAGTCGAAGACGAAGATCAGTTTTTGATGTTCGTCCTCCAGTAATTCATCCAGCGCAGTGTCCTCCATCAGATACGTGTCTACTTCGGAAGAGGCGTCCATGTCAATCAGCGTGACTTCGGTCTTTTTACTCCAGTCGTCATCGCAGATAAAAAAAGAGCACATCTCGTCATGCTTGTATTTGGTCGCATCCAGGATTGCGCGGTGCAAATCAAAAAAAGTGGCATCAGGGCTGATTTTTATTTCGCGTCTGAAATTATCCACTTCATCAGAAAGAATCAGAAATTGATATATCATTTACTTACTATAATTACGTTTGTATTCAGGGGGCAAAAATAAAAATTAATTGTCAATCATACGAGTATTCCGTTATTTTTTTATTCATCAATAGACCCCCTGACAATTCCCCGTTTCGAGGACTTGATAAAATCCAGAATCAGATTTCGTTCGACACCCGGTTCATACTCCGTTTCAATACAATGAAGGGCGTCCGTATTGTTGAGGCCGCGCGTATAGAGTGTACGGTAAATATCCTGAATCAGATAGACCTGTTCGTTGGTAAATCCGCGCCGGCGCAAACCGACGATGTTGATGCCGCAATACACAATCGGGTCGCGTCCGATCAGCGTATAGGGCGGGATGTCCTTTCCGACGCGCGAACCGCCCTGTATCATGACGTGTTTGGAGATGCGGGTGAACTGATGCACCAGCGTGCCGCCGCTGACAATGGCATAGTCGTCGATTTCCACTTCGCCGGCGATCTGGCAGGCGTTGCCGATGATCACATGGTCTCTGACAACGCAGTCGTGAGCGATGTGCGAGTAAGCCATGACCAGGCAATGGCTTCCGACAACGGTTTTTCCTTTGGCAGCGGTGCCCCGGTTAATGGTTGCACATTCGCGGACAGTGGTATGATCTCCGATCTCGACCGTCGTTTTTTCGCCGGCGAACTTCAGGTCTTGCGGAATCCCGCCGATCACCGCTCCCGGAAATACCTGACAGTTATTTCCGATGAACGCTCCGTCGAGAATGGACGAATGAGGATAAACACGGCAGTTATCACCGATGACAACGTCTTTTTCAATAACCGTAAAAGGATCTATGATTACATTTTTTCCGATTTTTGCATCCGGATGAATGACAGCTAAGGGAGAGTACATAGTCGTAATATCTATTTGTTTTTAATGATTTGTGCCATAAATTCTGCTTCGCAGGCGATCTTTTCACCGATGAACACGTATCCTTTCATGGTGGAAATACCCCTGCGTATGGGCGCCAATAATTCCAGATGGAAGATCAGCGTATCGCCGGGAACTACTTTCTGACGGAACTTGACGCCGTCAATTTTCATAAAGTAGGTCGAGTACCGCTCCGGCTCGTCTACACTGTTAAGTACGAGCAATCCGCCCGTCTGCGCCATCGCTTCTACCAGCAATACCCCCGGCATAACCGGTTCCTGCGGGAAATGTCCCTGAAAGAACGGTTCATTGACCGTCACATTCTTGATTCCCGCAATATGATTTTTCCCAATATCAATGATCTTGTCTACAAGCAGGAACGGATACCTGTGCGGGAGCAATTCGCGGATGCGGTTGATGTCCATGACCGGAGGCAGTTCCGGCTGATACAGCGGCGCCTGCACTTCATACAGTTTGACTTCCTTGCGAATCATCCGCGCCAATTGATTGTTGATCTTGTGCCCCGGACGGGTCGCAATGATATGCCCGCGAATCGGTTTCCCGATCAATGCAAGGTCTCCTATCACATCAATCAACTTGTGTCGCGCAGGCTCGTTGTTGCAGACAAGCGGTTTGTCGTTTACGTAACCCAGCTCTTTCATGTCTTTGTGCGGAAGTCCTATCTCGTCGGCCAAGCGATCCAGTTCCTCCTGGGGAATCCGCTGGTCGTAAATAACAATGGCATTATCCAAATCGCCCCCCTTGATCAGATTATTATGAAGAAGCGTCCTCACTTCGCGAACGAAAACGAATGTCCGCGATGCCGCCAGTCCGGCAGCAAACTCGCTCAGATCGTTCAATACGGCATATTGATTGGAGAGTACCGGCGAATCATAGGAGATCAGAACATTGACGCTAAACTTGTCGTCCGGAAGGATCACCAGCGACGAGCCGGTCTCTTTGTCCGCCACTTCAATTTTATGGCGTATGATGTAATACTCTTTTTCCGCATTTTGTTCCACCAATCCGGCTTTCTCAATTTCTTCCGAGAAGAAACGGGAACTGCCGTCGAGGATCGGAAATTCCGGCGCATCCACTTCGATCAGGCAATTATCAATTTCCCACGCATACAATGCGGCCATGGCATGTTCGATCGTTCCGACCTGAACCCCATTTTTAGCAATCACCGTACCGCGTTGCGTATTGACTACGTTCTCGGCTAATGCTTCGATGACGGGTTGGCCTTCGATATCCTTGCGTTGTATTTTATATCCGTAATTTTCGGGCGCCGGACGGAAAGCGATATGGATATTCAGTCCGGTATGCAATCCTTTGCCCTGCAATGAAAATTCGGAAGCAAGCGTTTTTTGTTTTGGCATAGTGCTATTTATTTTTGTTTTGCTTTAATTCATCCACTTCTTTCTCCAATCGGTTCAGGGTACGGTATATATCCGGAAGTTTGTTGAACAGCACGCTTGAGCGGAGATAATCCTTTACGGGTATCGCCGGACTGCCCATGACGGTATCCGGTTTGTTGATACTTCGCATGATCCCGGCTTGCGCTGCGATTTTAGCCTCGTCCGCGATCCGGATGTGCCCGGCCATCCCGGCTTGTCCGCCGACCATGCAATGCCTGCCTACTTTCGTCGAACCGGCGATTCCGGCTTGCGCCGCCATGACCGTATGCTCCCCTATTTCCACGTTATGTCCTACCTGAATCAGGTTATCCAATTTCACGCCCCGGCGGATAACGGTTGAATCCATCACGGCGCGGTCAACGGCAGTATTGGCGCCGATTTCCACATCATCTTCCAGAATGACATTGCCTAACTGCGGTATCTTCTTGTAATTCTCGCTGTCCGGCGCAAAACCGAACCCGTCCGAACCGATCACGGCGCCGGCATGCAAGATGCAGTTCTGCCCGATGATGCAATCATCGTACACCGTCACATGCGGATAGATGATTGTATGATCGCCTACGGTCACCCGGTCGCCGATATAGGCGTGCGGATGAATAAGGCAATGCCTGCCGATGACGGACTGTTCGCCGACATAAGCCATCTCGCCCACGTAACAATCATCGCCGACGGTTGCCGATGCGGCGATGAAAGCCGTTGAACCGATCCCCGTCTTTTTGCTTCTGGACTGTTCCACCAGGGTCAGCAAGGTAGCCAAGGCCGTATAGGCATTGGGGACTTTCACGATCGTGGCATGAATCGTCGCCGAAGGCGTAAAATCATCATTCACCAAGACGATGCTTGCCTGCGTATGATAGATGTAATCCTCATATTTGGGGTTAGCCAAAAAAGTAAGGGAACCTGGCTTGCCTTCTTCAATTTTTGAAAAACGGCTTACTGTTACCTCCGGATTCCCTTCAACGGTTCCATTCAGAAAATTTGCTATCTGTTGAGCTGTAAACTCCATTGTTTATCCTTGTGCATTTTCGTTAATTCAGAAAAAAGTCTACAAAGGTGATAATAATTTTCGGACAAGCCTATCAATTAGGAATATTTTGCAGGTTATGTGCATCATAATTTATGTAAAGCTATCCGGTTACGGACGCGCGTCCAACGTGTTTCAACCTGTGCAGAGACTTCAATGTGCTGTATATAAATATCTTTTTCAATACAGCCGGCCGACCTGTTTGACGCCTTTGATAAGGCGTATTTTTTTGATCAGCTGTTCCAGGGCGGAGGTGTTGGCGAGCAGGACGGTGATGTCGCCCTGAAAAAGCCCGTCGACGGAATCTACGTGAATGGAACGGAGCGACATGCCGTTTTCCCTGGAGATTACGGAGGTGATGTTCGTCACAATGCCGATGTCGTCGTGCCCGATGACACGCAGCGTCACGCTGTATCCCGCATCCGCCTTTCCGCTCCAGCGCGCCTGCACAATGCGATACCCGAAACGGCTGAACATCTCCGGCGCATTGGGACAGTTCACCCGGTGAATCTTGATTCCCTGCGTCGAGACGAATCCGAATACCGGGTCGCCGTAGATGGGATTGCAGCACTTCGCCAGCTTGTATTCAATCCCCGTCAGGTTTTTGTCAATCACCAGCACGTCCTGGCTCGACAGGATTTCTTCGGCCGGCGCAACATACTGCTCGGCGCTCCGTATCTCGACATGCTCGGACGTTTCCTTTTCCTTGCGCTCCAGTTCGAGGTATTCCTCGATGAGGCCGTTGACGTCCAGACGCTCTTCCGCGATGTCGAGGTAAAAATCCGTCACCGTCTTGAAGCCCTTTTTCTTGATAAACCGCATCAGGACGGCGTCGTCGACGTCGATTTTCCGGTTCTTGAAACGCCGTTGCAGAAGTTCTTTCGCATACTCGGTCGTCTTGGCCGATTCCTCGCGCAGCGCCTGCTTGATTTTGGTGCGCGCCTTGCTGGTGGCGACGAACGAGAGCCAGTCCTGCTTGGGCTTTTGCGAGGGCGAGGTAATGATTTCCACGGAATCGCCGTTGTTCAGCCGGTAGCGGATCGGAACGTTCCTGCCGTTCACTTTTCCCGAAACGCAGCGGCTGCCCAGCTTGGAATGGATGGCAAAGGCAAAATCGAGCACCGTGGCGCCACTGGCCAGCTTGATCAGTTCGCCGCCCGGCGTGAAGACGTAGACCTCGTCCCGGTACAAGTCCATCCGGAAGGTTTTCATGGCGTCCATCGGCGACAAGTCCTGCGATTCGAGCATGGCGCGCACATCGTCCATGAACTCGTCCAGCCCGCGCTCTTCCTTGACGCCCTTGTATTTCCAGTGCGCCGCCAGTCCGTGCTCGGCGACGATGTCCATGCGCCGGGTGCGGATCTGTACTTCTACCCAGCGGTTCTGCTGGCCGAGGACGGTGATGTGCAGACTTTCGTAGCCGTTGCTTTTCGGCACGGAAATCCAGTCCCGCATCCGGTTGGGGTTCGGCTGATACATGTCGGTAATGATCGAAAACACGTGCCAGCAGTCCGCACGTTCCTTTTCGGGCGGCGTGTCGAGAATGACGCGGATGGCAAACAGATCGTAGATTTTCTCGAAATCCACGTTCTGTTTCTTCAGTTTCGTGTTGATGGAATGGATGGACTTCGTGCGCCCCTTGATGTCGAAATGCAGTCCGGCCGCTTCGAGTTTTTGCCTGACCGGCTCGATGAATCCGGCGATGTAGGCGTCGCGCGAGCGTTTCGTTTCGTTCAGCCGGGTCTTGATGTAGCTGTACTGCTCCGGGTCGATGTATTTCAGCGACAGGTCTTCCAGTTCGCTTTTGATTTTGTACAACCCCAGCCGGTGTGCCAGCGGCGCGTAGAGATACGACACTTCGGTGGCCATGCGGAGGCGGTTTTCCTCCCTGAGCTGCTTGCCGAGGCGCATCATGCAGAGCCGGTCGGCAATCATGATCAGGATCACCCGCACGTCTTCGGCAAAGGAGAAGAGGAGGTGGTGGAAGTTTTCGGAATCGACGGCCGTGTTGCGGGCATACAGGTCGGATGTTTTTTGCAGGCGACTGATCAGGAGCGAGACGTCCCGGCTGAAGGCCTCCTCCACTTCGGCGACGGTGATGTGCCCCTTCAGTACCGGACGGTAAAGAATCATTGCAATCACGGCGGTTCGCCGCAGGCCGATGTCCGACGTCGCAATCAGGGCGGTGGACACGTTCCGCAGCAGGCCGTTGATCCCGTTCCGGTCGCGCCCGTAGCAGTCGGTCACGACAACGCGCTTCAGCAACGTCTTCATCTTCCGGATATCGTCTTTCTCCAGGCAGGAAGACAAATCCGACAGCAACTTGCGGCAGACAGAGAAAAAAGCCTGCTTTTCTTCCGGTGTAAAAAATGGAACTGTACTCATTGTTCTATGGGATTATAATGGAATTGAGGGGTAAAAATATCCTTTTTTCCCGGAACAGGGGTTCGATATCCCGGTTAATTTCATATATTTGCCATAATTTGTAATTTCATTGCAGTATGATACTAACGGAAGAAGACCGGCAACTGTTGTCGGAGAAAGGGATTTCGGAGACGCGGATCGCGGAACAGCTGGACTGTTTCTCAAAAGGATTTCCCTATATGAAACTGGTGGCTCCGGCCACGGTACGGAAAGGCATCCGCCCGTTTTCGGAGGACGAACGCGCGGAGTGTATAAAAACCTGGGACGCTTACAAGGCGAAGAACCGGACTGTCCTCAAGTTTATCCCCGCCTCCGGCGCCGCCAGCCGCATGTTCAAGGATTTATACGCCTTTCTGTCGGCCTCCCGCGAAACGCCGGCCACCGGTTTCGAGAAACAGTTTTTTGCCGGCATCGACCGGTTTGCCTTTTACGGCGCCTTGAACGGACAGTGCCTGAAAAGGGAGGGGAAAGACATTCCCGCCCTGCTGTCCGAAGGGCGGTACAGGGCGGTGGTGGCCGCCCTGCTGGAAAAAGACGGGCTGGGATACGGCTCCCTGCCCAAGGGCCTGCTTTTGTTTCATGCCGGCGCGGACGGCGCGCGGACAGCCCTGGAGGAACACCTGGCCGAGGGAGCGCTGTATGCCTGCAACGACGCCGGCGAGGTACGTCTGCACTTCACGGTATCGCCCGAACACCAGGCGCTTTTCGAACGCCTGATCCGGGAAAAGCTCCCGCTGTACGAGCGGCGTTTCGGCGTGAAGTATACGGTTACGTGGAGCGTGCAGTCTCCCGGCACCGACACCCTTGCGGTGGAAACGGACAACGAGCCGTTTCGCGAAGCCGACGGCACGCTGCTCTTCCGCCCCGGAGGTCACGGGGCGCTGATCGAAAACCTGAACCGGATGGATGCCGACGTGGTGTTCGTCAAGAACATCGACAACGTCGTTCCCGACCACCTCAAAGAGCCGGTGGTGCTGTACAAGAAGGCGCTCGCGGGGCTGCTGGCCGGTTTGCAGGAGAAGATCTTCACGTATCTCCGCCGGATCGAAAGCGGCGACTACACGCAGGCGCAGGTGGAAGAAATGATACACTTTTTGCAGGATCAGCTGTGCATCAAACACGGGGAAATGAAATATTTCGAGGATGTGGAACTGATCCTGTACATCCGGGCGCAGCTGTTGCGTCCGCTGCGCGTGTGCGGCATGGTACGGAACGAGGGCGAGCCGGGCGGCGGGCCGTTCCTGGTGCGGGATGCGGACGGGGTCGTTTCGCTGCAAATCGTGGAGAGTTCGCAGATTGACCCGGACGACCCGCAGCAGCAGGCGCTGTTCGAGCAAAGCGGCTACTTCAATCCGGTCGACCTGGTGTGCGCGCTGAAAGATCCCGACGGACGGAACTATCATCTGCCGGATTTCGTGGACAGAAAGACGGGCTTCATCTCGCACAAAAGCAAGGACGGCCGTGCACTGAAGGCGCTGGAGCTGCCCGGCCTGTGGAACGGCGCGATGAGTCGCTGGAACACGGTCTTCGTCGAGGTGCCGCTCGAAACCTTCAACCCCGTGAAAACGGTAAACGACCTCCTCCGCCCCCAACATCAATGAGGAAATTCAAGATTCAAAATTCAAAATTCAAGATTTGACAGTGTCAAATTCACGTTCCCCGAAATCCGCCGAACCTGGCCTGCGTCGGGCCGGGTTCGGGCCGGACAGGGGCTTCGAGGGATTGTCAACGACTCCCGTTCTGCGAAATTCGCGCCGGAATCTGCATAAATCCGCCTGAAACAGGCCATCCTTCCCCTTCCCGACCCCGCCATCCTCCCGAAAAACGACCTCTTTCTTCTCAATAACTCCGAATTTGCAGTTCCGAACTCCAATTTTACAGTTCCGAACTCCGAATTTGCAGTTCGGAACTCCAATTTTACAGTTCCGAACTCCGATTTTACAGTTCGGAACTCCGATTTTACAGTTCCGAACTCCAAATTTACAGTTCCGAACTCCAAATTTACAGTTCCGAACTCCGATTTTACAGTTCCGAACT